>JAGXBI010000417.1 GCA_018971155.1 Burkholderiales bacterium | reverse complement strand
CGTTGCCACGCCACGCCAGCCGCTGCGCGTGCTGGTCGACAGCGCGCTCGACGTGCCGCCCGGTGCGCGCATTCTCGCCGACGGCAACGTACTGGTGGCGCACGCCAATGCCGATCCGGCACGCGCCGAGCGCCTGCGCGCAATGGGCATCGACCTGCTCGATGTGCCCAATGCCCACGGCAAGGTCGATTTGCCGGCGCTATTGCGCGCGCTGGCGCGGCGCGGCATCAACGAACTGCATGTCGAGGCGGGCTTCAAGCTCAATGGCTCGCTGTTGCGCGAACGCTGTGTTGACGAACTGCTGGTGTACCTCGCCCCTTGCCTGCTGGGCGATGCGCGCGGCATGTTCAACCTGCCGGCGATCGACACGCTCACGCAGGGCGTCGCGCTGGAATTTCACGATACCCGCAAGTTCGGTCCCGACCTGCGTCTGATGGCGCGCATCGTGCGGCCGGACGCAGCCCCTTCAGCAAGGAGTTAAGGATGTTTACCGGAATCGTCGCGGCCGTCGGCCGCATTGATGCAGTCACGCCGATCGACGGCGATGCCGACAGTGGCGTCAGGGTCCGCGTTGTCGCGCCGGAATTGGACCAGTCCGACGTTGCCATCGGCGACAGCATCGCCATCCAGGGCGCGTGCATGACCGTCGTTGCCAAGAGCGGCAACGGTTTCGACGTCGACATTTCGCGCGAGAGCCTGAACAAAACCGTTGGCCTGGACGCACCCGGCGAGGTCAATCTCGAAAAAGCCATGCGCCCTCACGACCGCCTGGGCGGTCATATGGTGTCGGGGCATGTCGACGGCCTGGGTACCGTCACGCACTTCGCCCCGGTCGGCGAATCGCACGAACTGCGCATCCTGGCGCCGGCCGAACTGGGCAAATTCCTCGCCTATAAAGGGTCGATCACCGTCAACGGCGTGAGCCTGACGGTCAACCGCGTGACCGACCAGGCCGATGGCTGCGAGTTTTCGATCAACCTGATCCCGCATACCGTGGCCGTCACGACGCTGCGCCATTTGCAGGCCGGCAGCCGGGTGAATCTCGAGATCGATTTGATTGCGCGGTATGTGGAGCGGATGCTCAGCGCACCGCAAGCACTTCGTTGCGCGGAGCAATGACGAAGCAGGACTTGCCGCGCAGGTCTCGCCGCGCGCAGGTCGCTCGGGCGCGCGACTCCGTCAGCCCGGTCAGCCGCACTACCCAGATCCGGCGGTGGTGCCGCAACAGGCCCACGACGCGTGCATCGCCATGCCGCGCACTGCGCAACAGGCTTGCCTGGCGGCGCGCAAGAGCATAGGCGCCGTAGGCTCCGACCTGCGCGGTCCAGTTCGCCGATCCGCCCCTGGTCTCGTGATCTGCGCGCGCGACCAGCAGATGGCGCGGCGATGGGTGCGGCGCCGGGAGCGTGACCCGTACGCGCCGGCGCGCAAGCGACTGCACCGGGGCCGGGGCAGCGGCGTCGGTGGCATCGACAGCGGTATCGGCGACCGCCGGCGGCACATCGTGATTTGCCGCAAGCATCTCGCCAGGCCTGCTATCCGTCGCGAACCCGGCATCGAGCAGTTTGGCCATCGTGCCGTACGCCATGCTCCACGACTGCGCATGAAGCTCGACGCCGACCAGCAGTCGACCATCGCGCACCGCCGCGGTCACGACATTGAAACGGGCGGCATCCGTATAGCCCGTCTTCATGCCGATCACGCCGGGGTAGTGGCCGAGCATGCCGTTCAGATTGCGGATCACGCGCCCTTCGAACACGAAACTGGGCACCGCGAACATATAGCGGTATTGCGGATAGGTCAGAAGAATGTGACGAGCCAGGATCGCCACGTCGTGAGCGTCGACCACTTGCCCGGGATCGGGTAATCCGGAAGGGTTGCGAAAGCTCGTGTGAAGCATGCCCAGTGCATGAGCGCGCGCCGTCATGGCGCGGGCGAACCGCTCGATGCTGCCCTGGCCGAGATACTCGCCGAGCGCGGTCGCCGCGTCGTTGGCCGACAGTGTCGTCATGCCCAATATCGCCTGACGCACCGTGATGGTCTGGCCGGGCCGCAAGTCGAGGCGCATCCGCTGAACCCCGGCGGCCGCCCGGCTCACGGGAATTCGCGTATCGAGCGTCAGCCGCCCGGCATGCAATGCCTCGAATGCGAGTTCGAGCGTCATCAGTTTGGTCAGGCTGGCCGGATATCGCTCCGTGTGGGCGCCGTGCTCGGACAACACACGGCCGCTGGTGACATCCATGACAACCCAGTCGGTACCCGGGAAGGTCGGCACGCCGAGCATGCTGGCTGCCCGAGCCGGGGAGATCGCGGCGCAAATCATCACGCCGAAAACCGCTGTGAGCACTGCAGCCCATTTTTTCTGGATGACCATCCAGGCTCGCGCCGCGTCCAATTACCCTACCCCCTTCAATATGGCTGGCCCCTGACTGAAGCTGCAGGGGAAAAATGCCGTTGCTGGCCAATTAAGCCGTCAATATACAGGAGCGAGGCGGCGCGCGACACCCGGGTGTGGCCTAGTTACCTCACGGCGGGCCATGCGTGCCGGTGCCGGCGCCCCCACCCGGGGTGGGC
>JAGXBI010000067.1 GCA_018971155.1 Burkholderiales bacterium | reverse complement strand
CCATCGCGCACCGCCTGGCACATGATTTCGTGCAATTGCGCGACGCTGGCGAACGGCCGCTGGTGCCATGCGGCTTCGGCCACCCAGGGGGAGTGTTCGAAAATGCCGCCCAGGGCAGCCACGAAATCGTCCTTCGGCAGGACGCCGAGTTGTTCCAGCGTAGTCATCACGATCGGGGCGTTCATGCACGACCCTCCTGCCCCTGATACGGGTGACGCGCCTGCCAGTGACGCGCGATGTCGATGCGGCGGCACACCCAGACGCGATCATGCTGCTCGATATGATCGAGAAAACGCTGCAGCGCGCGAAACCGTCCCGGACGGCCGAGCAGCCGGCAGTGCATGCCGATCGACAGCATTTTCGGGGTCTCCTCGCCTTCGGCATACAGCACGTCGAACGCGTCGCGCAAATAGGTGAAAAAGTGATCGGCCGTATTGAAACCCTGCGGCGCGGCAAACCGCATGTCGTTGCTGTCGAGCGTATAGGGCACCACCAGATGGGGCTTGCGCTCGCCGCCGCTGAGCTCCACCTCGGTCCAGAACGGCAGATCGTCGCCGTAGTTGTCGGCGTCGTAGGCAAAGCCGCCGTGCTCGACCACCAGCCGGCGGGTATTCGGGCTGTCGCGCCCGGTGTACCAGCCCAGCGGCGCCTGGCCGGTCATTTGCCTGATGATCTCGACGGCCGCCCGCATATGCTCGCGCTCGGTCGCCTCGTCGATGTTCTGATAGTGAATCCAGCGCAAGCCGTGGCAAGCGATTTCGTGACCGAGTTCGACAAATGCCTGGGTGGCCTCCGGATTGCGCTGCAACGCCATGGATACGCCGAAAATCGTCAGCGGCAAACCACGCCGCTCGAACTCGCGCAAAATCCGCCACACCCCCGCCCGCGAGCCGTACTCGTAAATCGACTCCATGCTCATATGGCGCGCCTCGTACGCCTGGGCACCGATGATTTCCGAGAGAAACTGCTCGGACGCGCGGTCGCCGTGCAGCACGCAATTCTCGCTGCCCTCTTCGTAATTGAGTACGAACTGCACTGCGACGCGGGCTTTGCCCGGCCAGTCTGCGTGCGGAACGTGGCGGCCGTAGCCGATCAGGTCGCGCGGGTAGTTCTTATCGTAGGCCATATCAGTCGGGGGTCCTGGGAGACGCAAATGGTTTGAGGCAGTTTAGCGAAAAGCGCATTGTCAAGACATAGCGCAGGACAGATATTGAGCCTTTGCGCCAGCATATAGTGGGCCGTCCGGCCGGATCGGCCCGCCCGCCTCAGAACGCATGGCGTATGCCGATATTCGCGACCACCTGGCTTTGCCCGGCCAGGCCGTCGCCGTAAAATGACTCGGCCGAATTGTGGCGATTTTTCAGCAAACCCAGATTGGCGAAAATGCCGGTCTGTTTCGACAGGCTGTAGTCGGCGGTGAAGCGCCCTGCCACGGCGCTGTCGTCGGTGCCGAACTGCTTGCGGTAAATGGCATCGGCCGACAGGGTCAACGCGCCGGTGGCGTAATAGTCCATGCCCAGGTCATACACGGCGGCGTGCAACGCCGCGCCATTGGCGTCCGGATAGCCGCTATTGCCAAAGCCCAGCCGCACCCTGACCCGCCCGAACGAATAGTTGGCGCCGAGCTCCCACAGTTCGGACGAAAACGGTGCCAGCGCATCGTGCCGGTGATGGTAGACCGCCCCCAGGTTCAGCGGGCCGCTCGCGTAGCTCAGCGCAGCCTCATAGACGCTATTCGACGCGACGCTGCCCGGCACATTGCCAAACCCATACAGACCGGAGGCGCGCAGGCCGGCCCAATCGGGCGACTGGTATTTCACCGCGTTATCGACCAGATCGCTGACCTCGTCGAAACCCGTCAGGCGAAATACCGACAGGTTATACCCTCCTCGGAAAAACGGCCCGACCATGGTGCCGTCGCTCAGATTCCATTGCCGCCCGATCGTGAGGGTGCCAAGCCGGTCGCTTTGCAGCCCCACGAATGCGCCACGATTGAAAATGCCGGTGCCGGCAAATCGCCCGTTGGGGACGTCGAAACCGGATTCCAGCGTGTAGATGGCGCTCAAGCCGCCGCCCAGATCCTCGCGCCCCTTGAGGCCAAAGCGCGAGGTGCCCCACGAGATGCCGTCGCCCAGGGCCAGCATCGTGCCGCTGGTGCCGGTCGCCTTGTCATAGACGTTCGAGGCCGACACGATCCCGCTGTCGATAAAGCCATACAACGTAACGCTGCTTTGGGCATGCGCGGTGGCGAAGGCGCAAGCGCAGAGCGCCGCCGCGAAAGGCAGTTTCTTGTTCATCGGTGTTCTCTTGTTTTGAAATGTTGGCCGGTTAAGCAAACCGGCGACGCTCAGGCCGCATTCAGATGATTGGCCTGGCCGGCATAAGCCTTGGGCAGCGGATAGGCGAAATCACCCCGCTTGCTGGTACACAACCCCATGGCCACCAGTGCTTCGACCTGCTTGACGGCGGCCACCACCCCCTCCACCACCGGCGCGCCGATCTCGCGGCCGATGCTCTCGCACAACTCGGCCATGCCGGCGCAGCCGAGCACGATGACCTCCGAGCCATCTTCGGCGAGCGCGCGCCGGCATTCGTCGGTAATCAGGCGGCGCGCATCGGACTGCGGGTTTTCCAGCTCCAGCACCGGGAGATCGACCGCCCGCACGTTGCGGCAAAAGCGCTTCATGCCGTAGTTCTCGGCCAGGTGCCAGGCCATGCCGCAGGTGCGCGCCAGCGTCGTTACCACGGAAAAACCGGTGCCGAGCATGCTGGCGGCATGCATGGCCGCCTCCGCGATTCCCACCACCGGCCCGCGGGCCAGCTCGCGAGCGGCATACAGCCCGGGGTCGCCAAAGCAGGCGATCACGTAGCCGTCGTAACCGGCCTGCTCGCCGCGCTTGATTTCTGCCAGCAGCCCAGGCAGCGCCATGGCCTCGTCGTAATAGCCCTCGATCGAGGCCGGGCCGGTGGCCGGGCTGAGCGCATCGACCTCGGTGCCGGGGGCGACGACCCGGCGGGCGCAACGCCCCATCGCCTCGGTCATGCTGACGGTCGTGTTGGGATTGATCAGTTTGATACGCATGTCGATGCTCACACCGCAGTTTGTGCGCGCCGCGCGTCGGCGCAGAACAGGTAATAGAAGAGGCCGCCGCAGAACAGGCCGATGAACCAGGAGAAATTCGCCAGCGGCTCGAGCGCCGGCACCAGCACGCAGGTGGCCGACGTGAGAGCGGCCAGCACGGTCGCCGCGACAGCCGCGCGATTGACGCCGTTGCTGTACCAGTAGCGCTTGCCGGGCTCCATCGAGTACATATCGTCGACGACGACCTGCTGGCGCTTGACCAGGTAGTAGTCGATGATCAGGATGCCGTACAGCGGCCCGATGAAGCTGCCGAGCATGTCGAGGGTGTAGTGAATCACCGCCGGATTGTTGAACAGGTTCCAGGGCGTGATGAACACCGAGCCGACCGCCGCAATCATGCCGCCGGCGCGCCAGCTGATATGGCGCGGCGCAACGTTGGAGAAATCGAACGCCGGCGAGACGAAGTTGGCGACGATATTGATGCCGATCGTGGCGATCATGAAGGTCAGCGCCCCGAGGATGACGGCTGTCGGGCTATCGATGCGACTCACGGTCTGCACCGGATCGGTAATCAGTTGGCCGAACACCGGCAGGGTCGCCGAGGTGGTAATGACCGTGACCAGCGAAAACGCCAGGAAATTGACCGGCAAGCCCCAGAAATTGCCGACCTTGACCGAGCGGAAACTTTTGCCATAGCGGGAAAAGTCGCCGAAATTGAGCATCGGCCCGGAAAAATACGACACCACCAGCGAGATGGCCGTGATCATCACCGGCACCGCGTGCCAGCCGGAATACTTGACCTCGCCCAGATTCAGGCCGATGTTTTTCCAGCCCGCCTTGTAGACCATCCAGCCGGCCAGCACGAACATCACCGCATACACCGCCGGGCCGGCGAAGTCGATGAACTTCTTGATCGTCTCCATGCCGTTCCAGAACACCAGCGCCTGCAGCACCCACAGCACGCCAAAGCCCGCCCAGCCCAGATACGACAGGCCTACGAAGCCGAAACGGTGAACGTCGGCGTAGGGTGCGAGGGTCGGTGCGAATTTGAGCAGCACCACCACGAACGCGGCCGAGGCGAGATAAGTCTGGATGCCGTACCACGCCACGGCGATCAGGCCGCGAATGATGGCCGGCAAATTCGCCCCCAGCACGCCGAAAGAGATCCGGCACATGACCGGGTACGGCGTGCCGGTGGCCTGGCTCGGCTTGGCCACCAGGTTGCAGAAGAAGTTGACGATGCCGATGCCCACCAGCAGCGCGACCAGCACCTGCCAGCTCGATAAGCCCAGCGCAAACAGGCTGCCGGCAAATACATAGCCGCCCACGCTGTGCACGTCCGACATCCAGAACGCAAAGATGTTGTAGGCGCCCCAGTGCTGGTCCTGCAACGGCGCCAGATCCGCATTGGTCAGGCGCTCGCTGTAGCCCGGCGGCGGCACGTAGCCGCTGTCGTGCGCCGCATTCGCCTGCGCCACCGCGGCGCCGGCCATCTCTGCCACGGCAGGCGGACTGCCGAATTGCTCTTGCTTCATCGTCGTCTCCATAATGCCCCTCCTTGGGTGTTCGCCGCATCGCGGCCCATCGGGCCGTGCGGATTTTTCTCGTGACGCGGGCTCCGGCGGCTACCGGCCGGCAGCAAGCACGTCGGCCAGATCGACGGCGTGTTCGGCCGGCCGGTCCAGCATTTTCAATTCGCAACTGTCGAGATGCCGCTTCATCAGCGCCACCGCGCGTGCCCCATCGCCGATTTCCACCGCCTGCAGGATTTCCTCGTGCTCGTCGAACGAGCAGGGACTGCGGCCCAGCGATTCATACAGCGCCGAAATCAGCGTCGAGCGCGTTACCAGCCCCGCCAGGCATTCCAGCAGCACGGTATTGCCGGTCATCTCGGCCAACCGCACGTGAAACTCGCCCGAGAGCCGGATCCAGACCGGGAAGTCGCGCGTGAGGTAGGCGTCGCGCTCGCGCACGATCATCCCGGCGATCTCCCGCAGGCCGCTTTTGTGGCTGGCATGGCAAATCCGCTCGACCGCGGCGCCCTCGACGATCCGGCGCATCTCGAAAATTTCGTGAACCTCTCGCAATGACGGGCTCGCCACGAAGGCACCGCGATTCGGCTCGATCGTGACGATCTTCTCCTGCTGAAGCATTGCCAGCGCCTGCCGGATCGCTGCGCGCTTGACATCGAAAACTTCACACAGCGCCGCCTCGGTAAGCTTGGTGGCCGGCGGCAGCCGGTGCTCCAGGATGGCATCGCGAATCCGCTGAGCGATCCACTCGGCACGGTGTGTTTCCTTGGCGGTATTGGACGACTTGGGCATCAGATGACCGAAAAATATTTGCTTTTCTTTATACTAGTCATCACAAAATAATTGTCAACAATTCTTTTTTCTTTTGTCGACAAATACTTTTTGTAATTATTGTTTTAATTCAATTATTTATTTGTTTTATTTGAAGTTAAACTTGATGATATTAAGGTGAAATTACAGGTAAACACTGATGTTCACGAATGCAATTGTCGACAATTTTTGCGCACCGACACTCCCACATGACGTGGCGGTTGTCGTGGCGCACTGAGCGAGACGGCATGGGGATGTCAGGCGCGACGCTGGAGCGGCGCAATCGCGTTACGGCGCCAGCGGGGCAGAGACACTAAAGGGGGAGAAATACCGCAGAGTGGCGTGCGCACCGCCCTGGCAAGAGGGGCCAGGGCGGTGCCGATGGCATGACGTGACTTGGGCGGTCCGGCGGTCTCAGGCGGCGCGGGCCAGCGCGGGCTCCAGCGACGTATCTTCGAGCATCTGGGCTGCCGCGGCCTCGACCGGCGCCGAGGCATCCGTGCCGCTCAGGCGAAACACCGCGACCGCGTTGCGCAAATGCCGGGCCTGCTCTTCGAGCGAGCCGGCCGCAGCGGCAGCCTCTTCGACCAGCGCGGCATTTTGCTGCGTCATCTCGTCCATCTGCGTGACGGCGCGATTGACCTCCTCGATGCCGGTGCTTTGCTCGGTCGACGCGGCGGAGATCTCGCCCATGATGTCGGTCACCTTGGTGATCGACTTGACGATCTCGTCCATGGTCTGCCCCGCCCGCGCGACCAGCGCCGAGCCGGCCTGCACGCGCTGCGCCGAGTCGTCGATCAGGCCCTTGATTTCCTTGGCCGCTGCGGCGCTGCGTTGCGCCAGCGTGCGCACTTCGCCGGCAACCACCGCGAACCCCCGCCCCTGCTCGCCGGCCCGCGCCGCCTCGACCGCGGCGTTGAGCGCCAGGATATTGGTCTGGAACGCAATGCCGTCGATCACCGACAGAATGTCGGTGACCTTGTTCGAGCTCTCGGTGATGCCGTGCATGGTTTCCACCACCTGGCTCACCACCGCGCCGCCGCGCGCGGCGGTCTCGGACGCCGTTACCGCCAGTTGACTGGCCTGCTTGGCATTATCCGCGTTCTGTTTGACCGCCGAGGTCAGCTGCTCCATGCTGGCGGCCGTTTCCTCCAGCGACGAGGCCTGTTCCTCTGTGCGTGAAGACAGGTCGGCATTGCCATTGGCGATTTCGCCCGCACCGCTGCTGATCGCCTCGCTGCTGTCGCGCACCACCCGCACCGTTTTGACGAGGGCCTCCTGCATGCGCCTGAGCCCGGCCAGCAGATTGCTCATTTCGTTCTTGCCCGACACGGCGATGGCGGTACTCAGGTCGCCGCTGGCGATTTTTTCGAAGTAGGAGACCGCCTGGTTGACTGGCTTGACGATCGCGCCGATCAGCGCCTGGCGAGCAAATATCCCAACCAGCAGCGCCAGGGCGACCGCGCCGCCGAGAACCGCGCGCATCACCATGAAGGTATGTTGCGCCGATTCATACAAGTCTTTCTGGTGGGCCACATGAATCGCCTGAAGCGCGTTCAGCGATTTGGTGAATTTGGCCCACACGGGGGGCGCGGAGGAAGCCTGCAAACCATTGAACGTCGACAGATCACCCGACTTGAGCGCACTTGCCGTAGGTGCCAGGATGTCATTGACGAAATGCGTTCGAGTGGCATCCGCCTGCTTGGCGAGCGCCTCCTCCTGCGCGTTGAGTTTGGGGCGATTCATATATTGCTGCCACAGCTTGTCGGAAACCGTGCGATAACCGTCATAACGTTTCATGACCGCGCTCAGTTCGGCGGTATTGCCGGCCGACAGATAGGACGACATCGTTGCCAATGCCTGCCGCATGCGCTGCAACTCCTCGGAGCTGTTCCTGATTTCGGTCAGCGTCGGTGTGTCGACCGCATAAATCGACCTCAGGGAATCATTGCTGGACTTCAGGGACGTCATGCCCAGAACGCTCGCAACGATCAGCAGTACGACGAACAAGCTGATGACGAGCGTAAGGCTGGTGCGGATCGTGAGATTTTTGTGAATGGCGGTCACTGCTTTGGTCTCCAGGAAAGCGTGGGATCCTGCAACAGCCCGGTGTGCGCTCAATCGGGTATCCCACTTACTTCCTTATCGGCAGCGATTCGCTCGAACTTAATGGCTAGTCGTGACAAATGTCGAGCCAGATTGTCCCGAATTTCAAAATTCAAAGGCTTTTCAACGATTCCATCCCTGTTGCCGGAAAAACATGCCACGCCGACCGTGCGGGCCCATTACGACGGCAAATACGGGTATTGGCTCAATACCAGGCTCGCCTGCCCATTGTGCGCCTGCAAACGGGCCAGGCCGCCGAACGGCAGCGTCAGTTTGTCCTCGCAATGACCGAATGGCAAACCGGTCACGATCGGGATGCCAATGAGCGCACGCAGATGCGCGAGCATCGCGTCCAGGTCATAGCCGTTGTCGTAATCGGTCAGGCGATAACCCGAAAAATCGCCCAGCACCAGTGCCCGCTGGCGCCCCAGCACGCCGGCCAAATGCAACTGGAACAGCATCCGCTCGACCCGGAACGGATGTTCGTTGATATCTTCGACGAACAGGATGCCGCCGGTAATATCGGGAAAATAAGGCGTGCCAAGCAGGCTGCACAGCATCGCCAGGTTGCCGCCCCACAGGCGCCCCTCCTCAGTGACTTCCGCCGTCGGGGCATCATCGGGCCCCGCGCTCCATGACACGGTAACGGTCGGCGAGGTGATGGTGCGCCAGAAATGCGTCATGGTGAATTCACTGGGCGCGGGCGCACCGAAATCGTACGCCAGCATCGGTCCGCCGAACGTCGTCAGGCCCGCCCGCTGCCACAACGCCATCTGCAACGCCGTGAAATCGCTGTGCCCCACCAGTACCGTGGGCGCCACCGCCAGGCGCCGGCGCAGCGCGTCATAGTCGAGCGCCGGCAAAACGTGTACGGCACCGTACCCGCCGCGCACAGCCAGTGCGATATCCGGCAGCGCATGCCCCGCCGCTGCCAGCCGGTTGATCTCGGCCGCGCGCTGCGCGGGCGTGCCGGCAAAACGCTGGTGGCGACGCTCGGTCGCCGCGGCATTGGTGACCACGCAACCGGCCTGCTCGAGCCGGTCGATGCCACGGGCAACCGCCGCCGCATCGGGGGGATACCCTGAGGGCGCAATCAATTCAACGACACGGGACTTCGACACGTCAGGCGGCTCCGTGGGGCAAGGTGGCGACGGGCGCCGCGGCGCCGGGGGTGTGCTCGGCGGCCTCTTGCCGCCGTTGTCTGGCCATTGCGCGCCGTTGCGCGAAGAAGCTCTGCAGCAGTCGGGCACAATCCGCTTCCTGCACGCCGCCGAGCACTGCCGCGTGATGATTCAGGCGGGTCTCGGCAAACAGGTCGACCACGCTGCCGCACGCCCCCGTCTTGGGGTCGCGCGCGCCAAACACCACCCGTGCGATGCGCGCATGCATGATCGCTCCGGCGCACATCACGCACGGCTCCAGCGTGACGTATAGCTCGCACGAAGGCAGCCGGTAATTGCCCAGCGTCTGCGCGGCAGCCCGCAATGCCTGCATCTCGGCGTGCGCGGATGGATCGTGACCGCCGATCGGACAGTTGTAGCCGGTCGCGACGATGCGGCCTTCATGCACCACCACCGCCCCCACCGGCACCTCGCCATGGGACATTGCCAGGTGCGCCTGCTCGAGCGCGGCCGTCATGAAGACCGCGTCGTTATCGGATGCGGCCATGTCAGTCATGGGCAGTGGCGCCGGAAGAGGAAGTAGATGGGTCCGGCGCGCCGGCCAATCGCTCGGCGACGGCCAGGCGATAGCTCTGGGGGACCTGCAACGGCCGCCCAAGCGTGGCCTCGAGCGCGGCGTTGAGTGCCAGCCAACGCGCCTGCAGGCGCTTGAGCGACGGCTTGTCGAGCGTTTGCGTCAATTGAGTCTCGATCTCGCGCAGTTCGCGCAGTTGCAGGACCTCAGGCGGCACGAAACCGGCATTTTTGAGCACGCGATAAGCGGCGCGGCGTTCTTCCGGAACCAGCAGGTCGTCGTCCAGCGATTGGGGCCGCCCGGTGCCGGGCAAGCCGTCGAACTCGCCGCGCCGATAGGCCGCGGCGATCCGCTCTTCGATAATTGCGTCGAATATTGCCATCCGGGGAAATCCAAAATCGGGCCAGGCGGCCCGTCAAACGTTCATTTTCGCATAAGAGCGGCAACGCCGGGCCCGGCCGTCAACGCTGCTGCGTCTTGCCGAACGCGGTGGTGAACTCCGAGGCGAGCCACGCAATGCCGGGATCCTGCGCGTTGGATGCGCTCCACAGCAGCGAGACTTCATAGCTCGGCACTTTCAGTGGCAGGGGGCTCACCGCCAGTCCCAGCGTATCGCGCCAGGCGCCCGCGATGAAGTCCGGCACCGTCGTGATGGCAGGCGTGCGCTGCACGATGAACGGACTGGTGGCGAAGTTGGGGCTGGAGAAAACGACTTGCCGGCGCTGATTTCGCACCTCCAGTTGTTCGTCGATATAGCCGTGCAGGCCGGCATTGAACGAGGTCAGCAAATGGCGGTGTTGCAGGAACTCGTCCATCGACAGGGCCTTGCCGCGCACCGCGACCAGCCGCGGGTTGTAGACGCACACGAAACGCCAGCGAAACAACGGCTCGCGTCGATGCCACGCGGCGCACTCCCGGAACACGCCGACGGCCAGCTCGATCACGCCCTCGTCGAGCATTCCCGGCGCACTCGATGCTTCTGCCGTGCGCATGATCAATTTGACGCCGGGTGCCGAGCGTGCCACTCGGCTCATGATTTCAGGCATCAGGGCAACTTCCAACGCGTCGGTCAAGCCCACCCGGAATACGCGCTGTGCGCTCGACGGGTCAAATACCGGCGGCTGCGTCAGCGTCCGGTGCAGCGACACCAGCAGCGGCTCTATTTGGCGCGCCAGTTCGAACGCCCGCGGCGTCGGCTCGATGCCATGTGGCATGCGGACGAACAGTTCGTCGCCGAAGGCGGCACGCAAACGCTTCAACGCGCCGCTCACTGCCGGCTGCCCGAGGAACAGGCGTTGCGCGGCGCGCGTCACGCTGCGCTCCTCCAGCAAAGCCCGGAAAGTCAGCAGCAGATTGAGATCGAGGCGCCTCAAATCACTTTCAATGATATCCATTATCGAATCAAACAATTTGAATGATATGAGCTTAGCACGCATCCTGTCATACATGCAGTGCAGCGCGGGACGCACTCCCGCACCCCGTCATCGAATCGCCAGGAGAGCAATCATGGATATGAGCAAGCAAACAGTCGTGGTCATCGGAGGTTCGTCGGGCATGGGGCTCGCGACGGTCAAGCGGCTGGCCGGCGCCGGCGCGCGTGTCGTCGCGGTGGGTCGCGATCGGCGGAAACTGGACAGCGCGCTCGCCGGCCTGGGCGAGCGCGTGAGCGGCGTGGCCCTCGATGCCAGCGATCGCGCAGCGCTCGAGCGGTGCTTCACTCAGTTGGGCAGCATCGATCATCTGGTGCTGACGCTCAGTGGCGGCGAAGGTGCCGGCACGTTTGCCGAACTCGATCTGGCCGCCCTGCGACGTGGTTTCGAAGCGAAATTCTGGCCTCAGGTCGAAGCGGCCCAGGCCAGCTTGCCGATTCTGCGACGCGGCGGCAGCATCACATTCCTGACCGCCATCTCGGCCCGCATCGCGAATCCCGGCACGGCCGGACTCGGTGCCATTAACGGCGCACTCGAAGCCATGATCGGCACGCTCGCGCGCGAGCTGGCACCCAGCCGGGTCAATGCCGTTTCGCCGGGCGTGATCGACACCGCGTGGTGGGACCGCTTTCCGACCGAAGTCAAGGAGAACCTGTTCCGCCAGCAAGCCCAGACGCTGCCTGCCGGCCGCGTCGGCCAGGCCGACGATGTCGCCCACGCGGTTCAGTTCCTGATCGAAAACACCTTCATGACCGGCGCCGTCATTGAATGCGACGGCGGCCTGCGGTTGCTGTGACGCCGGCCGCTTTCGCTTGCCGCGCCACACATGAAAATCGAGCCGGTCATACGCTCATGCGCCTCAACCGTGCCTGAGTTCGTACCAGTGTTGCGAGCGCTTGACCACGCCCACCACCAGCAGCATCACGGGCACCTCGATCAGCACGCCGACCACGGTGGCCAGCGCCGCACCGGAATGAAATCCGAACAGGCTGATGGCGGTGGCCACCGCCAACTCAAAAAAGTTGCTCGCGCCGATCAGGCTCGACGGACCGGCTACGCAATGGGCCACGCCGAGCTTGCGGTTGAGCCAATAGGCCAGGCCGGCATTGAAAAACACCTGAATCAGAATCGGCACGGCCAGCATGGCGATCACCAGCGGCGCCTCGAGGATGGCCTGCCCCTGGAACGCGAACAGCAGCACCAGCATGGCGAGCAGCGCAGCGATCGAGTATGGGCCGAGGTGCTGCACGACATACTGGAAATGCGCTTCGCCCCTGGCGAGCAGCATGCGGCGCATGAGCTGGGCGAGGACCACCGGCACGACGATATACAGGCCCACCGAGGTGATGAGCGTATCCCACGGCACGGTAATGGCTGACAGGCCAAGCAACAGCGCAACCAGCGGTGCGAAGGCGACGATCATGATCGAATCGTTGAGGGCGACCTGCGACAGCGTGAAGTAAGGATCGCCCTTGCACAGTTGCGACCAGACGAACACCATCGCCGTGCACGGCGCGGCCGCCAGCAAAATGAGCCCGGCAATATAACTGTCGAGCTGGCCGGCCGGCAGCCAGGCAGCGAAAACGTGGCGCACGAAAATCCAGCCGAGCAGCGCCATCGAAAACGGCTTGACCAGCCAGTTGACGAACAGCGTGACGCCAATGCCGCGCCATTGCCGGCCGACCTGCGTCATCGCGGTGAAATCGATCTTGACGAGCATCGGGATGATCATCACCCAGATCAGCACGCCCACCGGCAGATTGACCTGTGCGAATTGCATGCGCCCGATGGCCTGGAAAACCCCGGGCGCCATTTGCCCGAGCGCGATGCCGGCCACGATGCACAGTGCGACCCACACCGTCAGGTATCGCTCGAAGAAGCTGATCGCCGGACGCGCATCGAGCTGCAACTGATCCGGCTTACTCATGGGGGGCCTCGACCGGTTGCGCGCCGATCTCGCGCATTTCATGCTGGATGGCGCTGCGATCGAGCAGGTGCAGCGGCAGATTGACGAACTGGCTTACCCGGTTGAGGATTTGCCGATACACCTTGCGGAATACCTTGCGCGTTTCCTCCTCGCTGCCACGAAAGGCGGCGGGATCCTCGAAGCCCCAGTGCGCTGTGAGCGGATGCCCCGGCCAGATCGGACAAACCTCGCCGGCGGCCTGATCGCACACGGTAATGACGAAATCCATGTGGGGCGCATCCGGCGCGCCAAACTCATCCCAGCTTTTGCTGCGCAACTGAGATGTGTCATACCCCAGCGTCTCGCACAGTTCGACGGCATAGGGATTGACTTTGCCGCTCGGGTGGCTGCCGGCGCTATAAGCCCGGAAACGCCCTTGGCCAAGCACGTTGAACAATGCCTCGGCCATCACGCTGCGCGCGCTGTTGCCGGTGCAAAGAATCAGAATCGAATAGGGTTTGTCGCTCACGTGCGGCTCCGGAAGGCAATGGTTGCGGCGCTCGGCGTGCAGCACGCCGCCGACGCCGGCTCGCCGGCAT
>JAGXBI010000416.1 GCA_018971155.1 Burkholderiales bacterium | reverse complement strand
GACGCGCACGCCGTCATGCATTGCCGAGGCGGCCTGGGCCTCTGCGCGCCGCGCCTGTGCGGTGCGTCGCAAACCTCCGGCAAGGTCGAGTTCCCAACTGGCGCCGACGTCGAGGTTGGTCAGTGTTTGGTCACGCTCATAGCCGGGCAGCGCGCTGGCGATCTTGCCCAACGGACTGTCGAGCGACTGATGCTGGCGCGCCGCACTGCCGTCGAGATCCAGCCGTGGCAGGTCTTGCGCGCCAGCTTCGCGAGCAACGGCGCGCGCCTGCGCCACGCGGGCCTCGGCTGCGGCCAGATCGAGATTCTGCCGCAGCACGCGCCGGACAATGGCCACCAGGGTCGGATCATGGAAGCCGTTCCACCAGGTGTCCAGCGGTGGCGCCTGGCGCTGGCCGTCGATGACCGTCAATGCGGCCTGGCCGTGGTAGATGGTTGCCGAGGTAAGGTGCGGCTCGGTGTAATGCGGGCCGACCGCGCATCCGGCCAGCAAAGTCACAAGACCGACGGCGAGCCGCCGGCGATGGTTGGAAAGGTGGAGTCTCATCGTGATTCGCCTCAATGACTGTCGACTGCCGGCGTCTTGGGCGGAGCCACTTTGCGCAGGAATGGCACCAGCACGGTGGCGATCGCAAAAGCCGCCATGATCGCGCTGAAGGCGTCGGCATAGGCCATCGTCTCGGCTTCGCGATAGGCGACATCGTGCAGCACCTTCAAGGCTGCCGCATGGCCGGCCTGGGCCGAACCGAGGACGGCCCCCAGATGCTGGTCCAGGCTGGCCAGCAGAGTGTTCATGGCCTGATTGGCAGGGGTCAGGGTCGAGGCGATGTCGAGAAAATGCAAATTGGTGCGATTGTTCAGGATCGCGCCGCAAATGGCGATGCCCACCGCGCCCCCAAGGTTGCGCATCATATTGAACAAGCCACTGGCGTATTTGAGACGCGCAGGCGGCAAGCTGCCCAGTCCAAGCAACACGCTCGGAGCCACCGCGAATACTTGCGGGAAGCCGCGCAGGATTTGCGGAATCAATAATTCTCTTGCGCCCCAACTGTGGGTGATCTGACTGAAACTCCACATCGACAGGCCGAAGCACGCCATGCCGAAAAACATCAGCCAACGCAGGTCGACGCGGCGGCTCAGTGCCACATAGACCGGCACGCCCGCGAGCGACGCAACGCCGAGCGAGAACAACGCAATGCCGGTCTGCCAGGCGCTCAGTCCGCGTACATAGCCGAGGAACAGCGGCGTCAGATAAATCGTTGCGAAAATGCCGATGCCGGTGATGAACGACAAGATGCAGCCAAGCAGAAAATTGCGGTCGCCCAGCGCGCGCAAGTCGACCACCGGATGTTCCACCGTCAGGCTGCGAATCACGAACAGCACGCCGCCGGCCAGCGAAATTGCCGCGCAGTGCCGGATCGACGCATCGTCGAACCAGTTCCAGCGCGCGCCTTCCTCGAGCACGTATTCGAGCGTCCCCAGGAAAACTGCCAGCAGCGCGATGCCAGGGTAGTCGGCTCCCTTGAGCAGCGACGGATCCGGCGTGTCGATATCGACCAGCGTCGCTACGCCGGCGGCCACCAGCACGCCGGGCACCAGATTGACGTAGAACAGCCAGTGCCAATCCAGGGTGTCGGTGATCCAGCCGCCGATAATCGGACCGAGCGTGGGCGCGACCGAGGCGATGGTGCCGATCACGGCTGCCGCGAACACGCGGCGTTGGCCCTGAAAGTAGTGGAATGACGAGGTAAATACGGTTGGAATCATCGAGGCGCCCAGCAGACCCTGCAGCGCGCGGAACACGATCATGCTCTGGATGTTCCAGGCCAGGCCGCACAGCATGCTGGCCGCGGTGAAACCGAGCGCCGAGGCGGTAAACAGCCAGCGCGTGGACAGCACGCGCGTGAGCCAGCCCGAGAGCGGGATGACGATGATCTCGGCGATCAGGTAGGCGGTCTGCACCCAGCCGATCTGGTCTTGTGCCGCCGATAGCCCACCGCCGATGTCCTGCAGTGACGACGCGACGATCTGGATGTCAAGCAGCGCGATGAACATGCCGACGCACATGATCGCGAAGGGCAGGATAGGAGCATGCGCGTCGGCGCTGGCGTGGCCTGCCGGGGCGGTCATTGGCCGCTCCCGGCCATCCGCGCGCGGCGCGTATCGACCGACACCGAGGTGGACAGCCCTGGGCGCAACGCGCCGAGCACGGCGGCCTTGCCATCGAGTGCGATGCGCACGGGGACGCGCTGCACGATCTTGGTGAAGTTGCCGGTCGCGTTTTGCGGCGGGATCACGCTAAAGACGGCCCCGGTGGCTGGCGACAGGCTCTGCACGTGGCCACGGAACGTGGTGCCCGGCAGCACGTCGGCCACCACGTCGACCGGGTCGCCAGGTTTGATGTCGTGCAACTGATCTTCCTTGAAGTTGGCGTCCACCCATAGCCCTCGCGCAGGCACGATCGATAACAGCGGCGTGCCCGCGCTCACATAGGTGCCCGGATGTGCGGAGCGGTCTGCCACGTAGCCGTCCACCGGTGCGCGCAACTCGGTATAGCCGAGGTCGAGCCGGGCAGTCGCCAGA
>JAGXBI010000415.1 GCA_018971155.1 Burkholderiales bacterium | reverse complement strand
GTACCTGGCCAACGCCTGCTGAATGCGCGCGACCGACGCCGGCTCCGAGGGCTTTCTGCCGGCAAGATATTTCTCGACGGTGCCGGCGTCGGGCCAGGCGCCGATCCCCCTCGGCGCCAGCGCGTGCCCGGGAAACAACGGGCCCGGATCGGACTTGCGCTGCGGGGCGATGTCACTGTGGCCGACGACATTGTCGGGGCTGATGCCGTAGCGTTTGATGAGGTCCGCGGCCAAGCGCTCGACCAGTTCGAGTTGTGCCGGCTCATAGTGATGCCAGCGCCGGCCCGACGCCTCGTCGGTATAGCCGAGATTGACGATCTCGATGCCGAGCGACGTGTCGTTGAGGTTGTGCCGGCCGTTCCAATAACTCACCCCCGCATGCCACGCCCGCTTGTCTTCGTCGACCAGTTGCAGCGCGACCGGCTTGCCGCCGTGCGCGCCTGGATTCGAGGTGACGAGGTAATGGGCGCTGGCGCCGCCGGCGGTCAACAGCCGCAGCGATTCCTCATCGTCGACGGCCGTGTAGTGCAGAACGAGGTACCGGATTCTCTCGTTTTGGCCGAGTGCCCGGTAGGACGCGACATCGGCCTTGTATTCACCGCGGTCTTCGATCCATCCGCCATGCGGTTCCAGGCCTGCGCAGCCGCTCAGCAACAGCCCCAGTCCGGCGGATACAGCAAGAGATTTCTTCATGACAACTCCTCGGCATACGTGTTGATAAGCGCCGTTCGACGGAATTGCCGGTGATTTGGTTGTGCCCGCAAGGCCTTTGGCGGCGCGACGACGGGCCAAAGGCACACATTTCGGATGGGGACCGACCTGGCCCAGAAATTTCCGTATGCCAACTTCATGAATTCTTTTTGTGTTTCGAAAGGCCCTGCGCTTTCTCTCCTGGCCGGAAAGAAGTTTTGCCAATCAATTTGATACGTTATATCATGTCGATCCCTGCCGTGATGCTTTCCTGGGAGCTGCCATGCCCGCGAATATCCAAGATCGTCTTGCCCGCGCCGAAGCCATCGCCGCACAGCGCGGGCTTGCCTTCACCACCTTGCGCCGGCAAGTCTATGAACTGGTGCTGGCCGCCGAACGCCCGATCGGCGCTTATGAATTGCTCGCGGCGCTGGCGCCGCAACGCGGTCCGGTACCGCCGACCACGGTATATCGCGCGCTCGATTTCCTGGTCGAGAACGGGTTTATCCACC
Source organism: Burkholderiales bacterium (assembly GCA_018971155.1). Lineage (GTDB taxonomy): Bacteria > Pseudomonadota > Gammaproteobacteria > Burkholderiales > Burkholderiaceae > Pandoraea. The sequence goes on along the minus strand of JAGXBI010000415.1, from coordinate 1,391 downwards.
GAATCGAGTCCAGGAACGCCTTTTTCGCCTGCTGCGAACTGGGCGAGCCGCACGAGGGGCAATTTCTGATTTGCGAGGAATGTGGGCACGCGCTCGAAATACCCGGTACCGAACTCGCCGACAAACTGTCGCACAGCCAGCCCGCGCACGGCTTCGAGGTGCATCGCCAGGTGGTCGAGCTCAGCGGCATTTGCGGCGATTGCAAGCATAGCCACGCGCATCACAAACCCTGATCGCCCCGGACCTTCTCCGATGCAAAGAATTCATTTGAAGCAAATATTCGCCGCGCTCTGCGCCACGCTACTGATCTGTGCGCCCGGCCCAGGCCGCGCAAACGATGCGCCCGGCCCCCTGCAGGTAGTCGCTGCCGAGAATTTCTACGGCGACGTCGTGCAGCAATTGGGCGGCACCCACGTGGCTGTAACCAGCATCCTGCACAACCCGGACCAGGACCCGCACTTGTTCGAGGCCAGTCCGAAAACCGCGCGCGCGCTGTCGCGAGCCAGGCTCGTGGTGTACAACGGCGCTGCCTACGATCCCTGGATGAACAAACTGCTGGCCGCATCGAAGGCGCCGCAGCGCACGAGCATCGTGGCTGCCGGGCTGCTCGGCAAACGGCCCGGAGACAATCCTCATCTGTGGTACTCGCCGGGCACCATGCCGGCGGTGGCCAGAGCCGTCACGGCCTACTTCAAGCAGGTCGATCCGGCGCACGCGGCCGATTACGACCAGCGCCTGGCCGCCTTCCTCGATTCGCTCGGGCCGCTCGACGCGAAGATCGCCCAGATGCGCGCCCGTTATCACGGCACGCCGGTCACCGCGACCGAGCCGGTGTTCGGCGAAATGGCCAAGGCCCTCGGCCTGACGATGCGCAATGCGCGCTTCCAGATGGCGGCGATGAACGGCACCGAGGCCAGCGCGGCCGACATCGCGGCGTTCGAACAGGACCTGCGCCAGCGGCGCGTCAAAGCGCTTATCTACAACAGCCAGGCAAGCGACGATCTGACCCGTCGCATGCTGCGCCTGGCCGAGCAAAGCGGTGTGCCGGCGGTGCATGTCACCGAAACCCAGCCGGCGGGCCTGTCTTATCAGCAATGGATGCTGCAGCAGTTGAACGAACTCGACGCGGCGCTGCGCGGAGCGGCGCGGTGAGCCTGGACAATCCCGCCACGATCGAACTGTCCCACGTGAGGCTGGCGCACGGCCGGCGCGTCATTCTGCGCGACGTCAGCCTGTCGATCGGCCAAGGCGAGTTCATCGGCGTGCTGGGGCCCAACGGCGCCGGCAAAACGACCCTGATGCGCGCATTGCTCGGCCTGGTGGCGCCTGACGCCGGCGCGATCCGTGTGCTGGGCAAGCCGGTTGCGCGCGGCAATCCGGACATCGGCTAT
>JAGXBI010000066.1 GCA_018971155.1 Burkholderiales bacterium | reverse complement strand
CGCACATCCTTGAAACTCTGCCGGGTGCCGTGGCGCACCGTCAGCACGTAGTTCGGTCCGGTGAAGATATCGATTTCGCCTTGCGTCAGCTCGCCGTTGTCATGCCGGTCGATCACGTGCAGCACCGTAAATAGCGATTCGCCGTACTCATCGATCTTGGCGCGCTGGTGGCCATGCGTGGCGTCTTCGACCGCCAGGTCATGCAAGCCGAACTGCCGCTGCATATGTGCCAGCTCGCCTGGCTCGATGTCGCACAGCGCCACCCAGACGAAGCAGCCGGGCCGGCTCAGATAAGTGTTGATGTCGTTCGGCTGAATATCAGCGAGCTTGCGGCCGTCTTGATAAGCCGCGCAATTCACCAGCATTGTCCGATTTCTCCTGGGTAGTTTGCTTGTCTGCGGCACGTCAGCGCTGCAGTCTCAGGGTCAGCCGCAGGACGCCGTCGCCTTCGCTTTCGGCTTCGCCGAACCCGAGGTGACGCGCCAGCGTGAGCATGCGCCGGTTATCGGCGAGGATGTAGACGACCATTTCCGCCGTGCCGCGCTGGCGGCAATAGTCGATCATCTTGGTAGTCAGAATGCGCCCCAGTCCCTTGCCCTGCAAGTCGGAGCGCACCGTGATCGCATATTCGGCACAGAAATTATCGGGGTCCACGATGGCCTGCGCGATGCCCAGCATGCGCTCCGTGCCCGGGGTGTCGCCGGGCGTCATGGCGACAAACGACATCGCGCGATCGTAATCGATCTGCGTGGTACGCGCCAGTTGGGAGCGCGACAGCGAGCGGATCAGGCCGAAGTAGCGAAAGTGCACGTCTTCGGCCGTCATCGACGAGAACAGATCGTTATAGGCCTGCGTATCTTCCGGGCGGATCGGCCGAAATACAATGATTTGCCCATTCGACTCGAGACGGCTCTCCAACTGCTTCGGGTAAGGCCGAATCGCCAGGCGCGCCTGACCGGGCGCCGGCGCCTGGCGCACGACGATGCGCGCATCGAGGGCCAGCACGCCATGCGCATCGGCCCGCAGCGGATTGATATCGAGCTCGGCGATTTCCGGTACGTCGCACACCAGTTGCGAGAGTTTGACCAGCGTCAGGTAGATCGCCTCGTGATCGGCCGCCGGCCAGTGCCGATAGCCCGCGAGCAATTTGCTGATGCGCGCGCGCGAGACCAGTTCGCGCGCGAGCGTCAGATTGAGCGGCGGCAGGCCGATGGCACGGTCGCCGATCGCCTCGACCGCCACACCGCCCTGCCCGAACAGAATCACCGGCCCGAACACCGGGTCGGTCGCCATGCCCATGATCAATTCAAAACTGCTGTCGCTGGCGGCCATGCGCTGCACGCTGAAACCGGCGACACGCACGCCCGGGCGATGCAAACGCACGCGCTCGACAATTTGCCGCGCCGCCGTGCTCGCTTGCGCCTGCGAACGAATGTCCAGCACCACGCCGCCGACATCGGACTTGTGCGTGAGGTCCGGCGAAATCAGCTTGAGCGCGACCGGAAAACCGATCGCCTGCGCCAGCTCGGCGACTTGCTCGGGCGTCTGGGCCACGCGCGCTTCCACCACCGGAATGTCGTAGGCGGCCAGCACCGCCATCGCTTCGGGTTCGCCCAGTGCTTCGCGCCCCTCGAACAGCGCCTGCTCGACCAGCTTGCGCACAGCCGCGGTATCCGGCACGAACGATTGCGCTACCGACGGCGGCACTTCCATCAGCATCTGCTGGTTGCGCCGGTAATCGACAGCGGCCTGGAACGCCTGCACGGCCCGCTCCGGCGTATCGAACGTCAAAGCGCCCGCTTCGCGCGAGATCCTGCGGGCCGTCTCGGCGGCTTCACCGCCCAGCCAGTTGGTAAACACATTGCGCCGTGCATTGCGAATGATCGGTGCGAGCGTCTGGGCCAGCGCGTCGCTGTCGAGCAGCGCCGACGGCGCGTGAATCAGCAGCACCGCGCCGGTGTTCGGATCTTGCGAGAGGGCCTCCAGCACCCCGGAGAAGCGCGCCACGGAGGCATCTCCGCCGATATCGACCGGATTGGCGCGTGCCAGCGAAGCCGGCAGCAGCGTATCGATGCGGGCCAGCGTGGACGCCTCGAACGCGGCCAGCCGCCCGCCGCCGAGCACCAGCGCATCGGTGGCCAGCAAGCCCGGTCCGCCGCCGTTGGCCATGATGCCCAGCCCCTCGCCGGCCAGCGGTTTGAGGCGTGCGAGCATTTCGGCCGCGGAAAACAATTCCTCGAGCGTGTTGGCGCGCAACATGCCTGCGCGCCGGAATGCCGCGTCGTAGACATCGTCGCTGGCCGTCAGGGCCCCGGTATGCGAGGCGACCGCGTGCGCTGTCTCCGGCCCGCGGCCCGACTTGACCACCACGACCGGTTTGTTGCGCGAGGCCGCCCGGGCCGCCGACATGAATTTGCGCGCATCGCGAATCGATTCGATGTACAGCAGAATCGCACTGGTGCCGGCGTCGTTGGCGAGATAGTCGAGCATGTCGCCGAAATCGATATCGGCCAGGTCGCCCAGCGAGACGAAATGCGAGAAACCGATGCCCTTGGTGCGCGCCCAGTCGAGCATTGCCGTGGTCAATGCGCCGGATTGCGAAAGAAACGCCAGCTTGCCGGGCAGCGCATTCGTATGCGCAAAACTGGCGTTCAAGCCGATTCCCGGTACCAGCATGCCGACCGAGTTGGGCCCGAGAATGCGCAGCAGGTGGGGTTTGGCCGCCGCCAGCATGGCCGCTTGCAGAGCGCGCTCGGGCCCGTCCTTGTCTCGCGCCAGGCCCGTGGTGAGCACCACCGCCGAGCGCGTGCCGCGCCGGCCCAGTTCGGCGATCAAGCCCGGAATGGTGGCCGGCGGCGTACAGATGACCGCCAGGTCGGGAGCTTCGGGCAGCGCGGCGAGATTGCGATAGTTCTTTTGCTCGGCCAGCCGGTCGTATTTCGGATTGACCGGATAGATCATCCCGGTGTAACCGCCATGCAGCATATTGTGCAGCACCGTCGCACCGACGCTTTGCGCTCGCCTGGACGCGCCGATCACAGCCACCGAACGCGGTTTGAACAGAATATCGAGATTCCGAACGGTCATCGGGGTTTCCTTGCCGGCGAGTCGGCCGCCGGACTCACGCCCGGCGGCATCGGATCAATTGGAGCGGTGATGCGCTTCGACTTTCCACAAGTACTCGTCGACACCGCGCGAGATTTCGGTGAACAGATCGGAAGTCGTCGGATCGCCGAAATCGGCCGACGCCACGATGGCGCCGCGCACCTGCTCGCCGAAAGCGGCCAGCGCGGCGGCCAGTGCGAAGACGTGTTCGGCGCCGTCCTTGACTTGCAGCGGATACGGATTGAGCGGGGTCGTCCTGGCGACATGCTCGATGCGCCCGTCGGCCGTGCCGCCCAGCGCGACGATGCGCTCGGCACACAGATCTGCCCACTCGAGCGACGCGCCATGCACTTCGTCGAACAGCAGATGCAAGGCGATGAAGTTTGGCCCGTGCACGTTCCAATGGGCTTGCTTGGCATGCCGTTGCACATCGATCGCGGTGGCCAGCGATTGGCCCAGCAAATTGATGGATTGCAGGCGAATTTCTTCGGCAAGGGTGTTACGGGTGGGATATAGCGCCATGCTGTCTCTCCTAGCAAAGAACGCCGGCGATGTGCCGGCGGCAAACCTGGCGGGCGCCATTGAGCAGCGCCGCCGAGCGGTAAGTCACAGGTGCGGGATCGGTGGCTCCAGCGAGCCGATCCCGACGGGCGATGGATCATTCTAGCAGGCCGATCAGGCCGCCAGAACATCTTCACGGGAAGAACGCAAACACTCCGGGCACGGCAATCGCGCCAGGCGATGCCAACGAGCCTCGCCAATCACTTGCCAAACATCCCGAGCAACATATCGCGCAGCCATCGCACCGCCTGATCGGCATCGAAACGCGGATGCCAATACACGTTGACGTCGATGCTCGGCAGCGCCACCGGGATTTCCAGCAAGCGATAGGCGCGCCCCCGGTTAAAGCGCTCGGCGATGCTGCGCGGCAGGAGCACGGCCAGGTCGGTGCCGCGAACGATTTCCGGCGCGACGGTGAAGTGCGGCAGGCGCAACACGATATGGCGATGCACGCCGCTTTCCGTGAGCCACTGCTCGACCATGCGATGGCCGGTCGCATTCGAGGGCACGAATACGTGCTTCATTGTCAATAACGCAGCCAATGTCAGTTTGCGGCCCGCTTGCGGATGGCGCGCCCGCACCAGGCAAACATGGCTGTCGCTGAACAGATGCTGGGTTGAGCAATCGCGCTCGAGCCCTGGCAAGTAGCCGATCGCCAGATCGATCTCGCGCGAGCGCAGCGCGTCAGCCAGTTTGTCCACCGGCACTTGCACGACCTCCAGCTTCACGCCCGGCGCTTCCCGCTCCAGTCGCGCCAGCAACGGCGGCAAAAAGAAGAACTCCGACATATCGGACATCGCCAGGCGGAAAGTGCGCTCAGCCGTGCCCGGATCGAAGTGTTCCTGCGCATGCAGTGTCGTGCGAATCAAGGCCAGCGCCGTGTCGATCGGCTCGAACAGCCGCTCGGCGGTGGCCGTCGGTTCCATGCCGGCGGGCGTGCGCACGAACAGCGGATCGTCCAGCAAGCGGCGCAAACGCGCCAGCGCATGGCTCATGGCCGGCTGCGTCAGTCCCAGATGCTCGCCGGCGACGGTAAGGCTGCCCGACTCCCAGATCGCGAGGAACACGCGAAGCAGATTCAAATCGACCGAATTCAGATTCTTTTCGTTCATGTTCATCATTTTTAACATTTATTTGACAAATGTATCACGCGGAATCTATCGTCGCCATCAATAAAAACAAACAGCGGATGCCAGCCTTCGGCCAGGCATCCCGGACTCAGCGATCTGCCGTGCTTTTTCAGCATTGCCCTTTCTCAAGGAGACAAAGATGGGTTTTGAAACAGCGGTTGCATCCGTCCCGACCCCCGTCCCCGTGCCCGGCGCCGCGTTGCGGCGAACCGTGCTCACCTCGGTGGTAGGCCAGGCGCTCGAGTGGTACGACTTTTTCCTTTACGGCACGGCCGCCGCGCTGGTGTTCGGCAAGCTTTTCTTTCCGCTCGGCGCCGATCCGCTGATCGGCACCATCCTCGCGTTTGGGGGATTCACCGTGGGCTTCATTGCGCGCCCGATCGGCGGCGTCGTGTGCGGGCACCTGGGCGACCGCATCGGCCGCAAGCGCGTGTTGATGCTGACCTTCATGGCAATGGGCTGCGCCACTTTCGCCATGGGCCTGCTGCCCACCTATGCGCGCATCGGGCTCTGGGCGCCGGCCCTGCTGATTGCATTGCGAGTCGTGCAGGGGCTGGCCGCCGGGGGCGAATGGAGCGGCAGCATCCTGGTGATCAGCGAGAACGCCCCGCCCGCGCGGCGCGGCTTCCTGTCCGCGTGGAGTCCAGCCGGTGCCACGCTGGGGTTCGTGCTGTCGTCGTTTGCTTTTTTGCTGACCCAGTCGCTGCCGCACGAGGCTTTCATGACGTGGGGCTGGCGCCTGCCGTTCCTGGCCAGCGTGCTGATCATCGTGCTTGGCATCTACGTGCGCAAGCGGATTCCGGAGAGCGCGGAATTCGTCAAGGTCGCCGACGCGGGCGAGCGCGTGCGCACGCCGCTGCTCGAAGTGATCCGGCGGCACCCCCGGCAACTGCTGATGGTGATGGGTTTGCGCTTCGGTGAAGGTGGCGCCTCGTATGTTTTCTTCGCTTTTTCGCTGGCCTACGGCAAATTCATGGGTCTGCCCAACACCTTGCTGCTCGGCGCCGTGACCGCCTCCATGGTGCTGCTGATACCGGCTGCGCTCTGGTTCGGCCATCTGTCGGACCGCATCGGCCGGCGCCCGGTTTATGCATTCGGCGCGCTGGGCATCATGGCCGTGGCGTTTCCGTTTTTCCGGCTGATTCACACGGGCCATCCGTGGCTGATCGTGCTGGCGTTCGTGCTGGCCAACGGCGTCGTGCTCGGCGCGCTCGAGGGCGCCCAACCCGCCTATATGAGCGAGCTGTTTCCCACCGGCGTGCGTTATTCCGGCCTTGGACTCGGGCGCGAGGTGTCGTCCGTGCTGGGCGGCGGCCTGTCCCCGGTGGTGGCCACCGCGCTTCTCGCCCATTATCGGCACGCCTGGCCGGTGGCCGTCTACCTGGTGCTGCTCGGCGGCATCACGGCGTTGTCGTTGTGCTTCACGCCGGAGACCTTGCCGCGCGAACAGCGCATGGTGGAGCAAGTTGCATGAGCGCTATCGTCAGACGGTTGGTGTTCGATACCGCAGCCGGTGAAATTCGCGATGGGCAGCGGCGCTATGTGCTGATAAGGCCCGACGTGCTGATGGGCGCGCTGCACGAGCTCGACGGGACGACCCGGCAACGCGTGCTCGAGGCCCTGGCGGCCTCCAGCGAACGCAACGGCGGGCGCAGCGTGCATGCGTATGCACGCACCGACCGGGGCACGGCCCTGCTCGACACGATGTGCGAGACGGCCGCCGGCCTGGGTTGGGGCAAATGGCACATGACCCTGGGCCCGGACCGCCTGGATCTTACCGTGCACAACAGCCCGTTCGCGCAAGGGCACGGCAAGGCCGCGCGGCCGGTATGCGCGCCCATTGCCGGCATGCTCGGCAGCGTCGCCGCCACGCTTTTCGAAGGCCCTGTCCTTGTCGAGGAAATCGGCTGCGCGGCGCATGCCGCCAGCCCTGTTTGCCGCTTCGTCGCTCGTGCGCGGAGCGCCGTCTCATCCGAAACGCAACCATGAACTCCTTCTCGTATCGCGACCATCCCGACGCCATTCGCACCTTGATCGATGCCGACCGCGTGCATCGCGACGTCTATCTCGACGCCGAGCTGTTCGCGCTCGAAAACGAACGACTGTTTGCCCACGCCTGGCTGTATGTGGGGCATGCCAGCCAGATTCCTGCAACCGGCGATTACCTGACGACCACGCTGGCCGATCAGCCCGTCATCATGATCCGGCAGGCAGACGGCACCGTGCGCGTGCTGCTCAACCGCTGCGCGCACAAGGCGGCGATGGTGCTCTCGTGCGCCTCGGGCAACGCCGGGAAATTCTTGCGCTGCCCTTATCACGCCTGGACTTACAAAATCGACGGCAAACCCCTGGGCGTGCCCCTGCGCAACGGCTATGAAGGCACGCGGCTGCACGAGTGCGAGGCCGGTGCCGGGCTGACCAACATCGCCATCGCCGTCTATCGCGGCTTTGTCTTTGCACGCCTGGCACCCGAGGGGATCGCCTTCGAAGACTATGCCGGCGACATGCTGGCCGTCTTCGACAATCTGGCTGACCGCTCGCCGGCCGGCGAATTGCGTGTGAGCGGCGGCTGCCTGCGCAGCGTGATGCGGTGCAACTGGAAGATCTATCTGGAAAACGTCATCGATGCCGTGCACCCGGTCTCGACCCACGAGTCCGCCTGGCAGCCCGCGCGCGACGCCGCGACCGAATGGCCGGCGGATCAGCCACGCCCCATGGCGCTCGAACAGTTGCTGCCGTTTGGCGCCGGCTACGATTTCTTCCAACAGGCCGGCGCGCGCGTTTACCCGCGCGGACACTGCATCCTCGGCACCCGCGCCAGCATCCATTCGGGGTATGACGCGTTGCCCGGCTACGAAGATGCGCTGTGCCGCGCGCACGGCCAGCAGCGTGCGCACGAAGTATTGAGTTTCACGCCGCAGAACGCCGTGCTGTTCCCGACCCTGGCGCTCAAGAGCGCACCCCAGACACTGCGTGTGATCCGGCCGCTCGCGGTCGACCGCACACTGGTGGAGATCTGGGCGCTGGCGCCGCGGGACGCGCCGCCGGAACTGCTGCAGCGCACGCTCACCTACAACCGGTTGACGTTCTCGCCGATGTCGATGGTCGCCCACGACGACATCCACGTGTTCGAGACCTTGCAAAAGTCCCTGGCCGGCAACGGCAATCCGTGGGTCAGCCTGCATCGCGAGCATCGGACGGAGCAAGGCGAAGCGGCCTGCCCGAACCTCAGCGGCACCAGCGAGGGGCTCATGCGCAATCAGTTTCGCGCCTGGGTCGATGCGATGGCCTCGGGCGTCGAAGCATAAGCGCAGCGCCAGTCCCCCCTCGCAATCACCACGGCTTGACAGGCACATGCATTTGCTGTTCAATGTTTACATGAATATTCATATATATTGACATAAACATTTATTCAGCGGCGTCGAGCACATCGCCCGGAGACAAAGATGGAGCAGTTTGATGACGACCAATCCTGAGAGCCTGCTCGAGTTACGCGTGGACCAGGTCCGCGCGCTGAGTCCGCAGATCACCGCCTATGAACTTCGCGCGGCCGATGGCGCCGCCCTGCCCGGGTTCACCCCAGGCGCCCATGTGCAGGTCGAGGTCGCCCCTGGCGGCGTGCCGCAATGGCGGCATTATTCGCTCGTCAACTTCGATATCGATGCGCACGCCACGCAAGCGCCCAAGGCTTATCTGATCGCCGTGCGGCGCGAGGACCAGGGCCGCGGCGGATCGCGCTGGCTGCACGCCGAGGTGCGCGCCGGCGACATACTGCGCGTGCGCCCGCCGCAAAACGACTTTCCAATGACGGCCTGCCATGACGCGGTGTTGATCGCCGGCGGCATCGGCATTACGCCGCTGGCGTCGATGGCCACGGCGCTCGCCGTCGCGGGGCATGGGTTCTCGCTGCACTACAGCGGGCGCAGTATCGCGCAACTGGCGTTCACGGCCGAATTGCGCGCCCTGGCCGGAGAGCGCCTGCACCTATACGGCGACGACGATCCCGCGCATCGCCTGGCGCTGCCGCGCTTGCTCGCGACGCTGCGCCCCACTCAGCCGCTTTACGTCTGCGGCCCGAGGGGAATGATCGATGCGGTGATTTCCCAGGCCAGCGCGCTCGGCTGGGCCCGCGGGGACATTCATGTCGAACTGTTCACCACGGCCGAGCCCCAGGCCGGCGACGCCGGCTTCGAGGTGGAATTGCGTCAATCCGGCGTGGTGCTGTCGGTGCGGCCCGAACAAACCATTCTCGACGCGATGCTCGACGCGGGACTCGACCCGCTCTACGACTGCAAGCGCGGCGAGTGCGGCGTATGCCAGACGACCGTGCTCGAGGGCGCGGTCGAGCATCGCGATTACTGCCTGAGCGAGCGCGAGAAGCAGGCTGGACGGGTGATGCAGATCTGCGTCTCGCGGGCACGCGGGGCCCGCCTGGTACTTGACGCGTAGGCCCGCGCCCGGCCCGAACCGAACTGAACCACGAGGTGACAGTCATGCCACATTACCGAGATGACGATAGCGCGCTTGCCGCGCTGGTGGAACCCGATCAGGTGCATCGCGACGTCTACATCGACCAGGAGATTTTCGATCTTGAAATGGAGCGCCTGTGGGCGCGCACCTGGATCTATGTGGGCCACACGAGCCAAATACCCGTTGCCGGCGACTACCTGAGCGTGGACATCGCGCGCCGGCCGCTGTTGATGGTACGTCAGCCCGACGGCGGCGTTCGGGTGCTGATGAACCGGTGCGCGCACAAGGGCGCCAAACTGGTGTCGAGCCCGAGCGGCAATACCGGCAAGTTCTTTCGGTGCCCTTATCATGCCTGGACCTACAAGACCGACGGCAAGCCGCTGGCGATTCCTCTCAAGGCCGGCTACGAGGGCACGCGCCTGTCGGACTGCCCGTCGGGCAAGGGGCTCACGGCGCTCGAGCACGTCGAGGTCTACCGGGGATTCGTGTTCGTCCGTCTGGCCAACGAAGGGCCGGCGTTCAGGGAATATTTCGGCGAGTCGCTCTCGTCGATCGACAACATGGCCGACCGTTCGCCCGAGGGCGAACTCGAGATCGCGGGCGGTTGCCTGCGTTACCTGCACAACTGCAACTGGAAGATGTTCGTCGAAAATCTCAACGACACGATGCATCCGATGGTCGCGCACGAGTCGTCGGCCGGTACCGCCAAACAACTCTGGGATGGCCAGCCGCCCGACGCGCCCAAGCCGATGGCCATCGAGCAATTCGTGCCGTTCGTGTCGGACTACCAGTTCTTCGACGGCATGGGGCTGCGCGTGTTCGACAACGGGCACAGCTACACCGGCGTGAACTTCTCGATCCACTCCAACTACGCCGCGCTGCCGGGCTATGAAGACCAGCTCAAGCAGGCATGGGGCGAGGCCAAGGCGCGCGAAGTGCTCGGCACCGCGCGGCATAACACGGTCTATTACCCGAGCCTGACCATCAAGGGCGCGATCCAGGCGATTCGCGTGGTGCGCCCGCTCGGCCCCGAACAGACGCTGATCGAATCGTGGACGTTCCGCCTCAAGGGGGCTCCCGAGCAGCTGCTGCAGCGCACCGTGAACTACTCGCGCCTGATCAATTCGCCGATGTCGGTGGTCGGACACGACGACCTGCATGCGTACCGCGCGATCCAGGAAGGCCTGCATGCCGACGGCAACGAGTGGGTCAGCCTGCACCGCGATTTCCGGGCCGACGAGACTCGGGAAATGCCATGCACGGTCAACGGCACCAGCGAACTGTCGATGCGCAACCAGTTCCGCGCCTGGGCCCGCTATATGGCACCGGGTGCTGTTTCCGGAGAAAAATCCGCATGAATATCACCGCTTCCATGCGCGACGCATTGGTCGATTTCGTCTACCACGAAGCGCGCCTGCTCGACGAAAAACGTTTCGACGCCTGGTACGAGCTGTTCACCGACGACGGGCTGTACTGGATTCCGCTATCGGCCGAGCAGCAGGACGGTTTGAATCACGTATCGTTGATGTACGAGGATCGCCTGCTGCTGAAGCTGCGCATCGAGCGGCTCAAACAGCCGCGCGCATTTTCGCAACAGCCGCCCAGCCGCAGCCTGCATGTGCTGCAGCGCCCCCACCTCGACGGCGCCGAACCCGGTTGCTATCGACTGCGCACGCCGATGATCTACACCGAGACGCGCGGCGACGAGCAGTTGATGTTCGCCGCCACGGTATTGCACGAACTCGTCGAGCGCGACGGCAAGCTGATGATGCGCTGCAAGCGGGTCAACCTGCTCAACGCCGACGCCGCCCTGCCCTCCATCCAGCTTTTCATGTGAGACCAACCGCCATGTCATCGACAGGATTACGCCCATGAGCCGCGTTGCCATCGTCACCGGCGGCAGCGCCGGCATCGGCAAAGCGATCTGCCATCACTTGCTCGACGCCGGCTACGACGTCGTTTCTCTGGCGCGCCGCGGCGCCGACTTCACTCATCCGAAGCTGCATTCGATCGAGGTCGACCTGAGCGACGCGGCCGCCACACGCGAGGCGGCCGAGCACGTCACGCAACGCTTCGAAGTCTCGACGCTCGTGCACAACGCCGGCGTGATCCGCCCGGCACTGCTGCCGGAGGTGTCGCTCGACGATCTCGCCGCGCTAAGCCATCTGCATCTGGGCGCGGCCATCACGCTCGCACAGGCTGCGTTGCCGGCCATGAAAGCGCAGGGATTCGGGCGCATCATGCTGATTTCGTCGCGCGCCGCGCTCGGGCTGGCCACGCGCACCGCCTATTCCGCCACCAAGGCAGGCATGCTGGGCATGGCGCGCACCTGGGCGCTCGAATTGGGACCCTACGGCATCACGTCGAACGTGGTGGCTCCGGGACCGATCCAGACCGACATGTTTCACGAAGTGATCCCGGAGGGCAGCCCAAAAGTCGCGCAAATCGCGGCCGGCATCCCTGTCAAGCGCCTCGGGCAAGCCGACGACGTGGCCCGTGCGGTGATGTTCTTCGCCGCGCCGGAAAACAGCTTCGTTACCGGACAGGTGCTTTACGTGTGCGGCGGCACGAGCGTCGGCAGCCTGGCGCTCTGAGTGCCAGCGGAACTCAACGTAACCGGTTCAGGCATGCTGCCGGACTTTGAGCGGCTCGCCGGTACCAACCGATGCGAGCCCTTCGGCGTGGCTTCTGGCCGCACCGACGACGCTGAAAATTTTAGTGGCGGACGATGACGAGCTCAGTCGCTGCCTGATTGCGCAGCAGTTGAACGCGCTGGGATATACGCCGTCGATTGCGCAGAAAACGGACGCATCGCTCTCGAGCAAAGTCTCGCCGGTCGCTATGACGTGTTGTTCACGGACCTCGGCATGCCGGAGATGGACGGTCCGGAACTGGTTCACGCATTGCGCGCGCGGGGCTAACGCTTTCCGGTGGTCGCGCTCAGTGCCGCCGCGATCACCCGGGATCATCCGTTCTGCAAGTCCGTCGACGCGGTGCTCGTCAAACCGTATCGCTTGAGCAGTTGGCTCGCACGCTGACATTGGTAACGCGCCCCGACCCCTGCCTCGCGGTCGACATGACGCACCGCGAGGTTCACTCTTCCGTTGCCGGCACAGCGCTCGACGAGGACCTCAGGGCCATCTTCCTGCGCACCTGCGAACAGGACATCGCCGGCCTGGAACGCGCCCGGCAGCATCACGGCAAGACCGCGTTCCTGCGGCGCCTGCACAAAATAAAGGGGGCCTTACTGATGCTCGGCGAGAACGCCCTGGTCGAGACGCTCGGCGCGCTGCAGGCTCGCGTCGACGACGCCGGACTCGCGGGCGCGAGCGACTTGCACGCGAATTTTCTCCAGTGCGTTGCGACGCTCGCGCAGCGCTATCGCGATGACCTCGGCCAGGCAGAGCGTCACGCCTGACGATCACACCGGTGCGAAAATAACATCTCGATAACTCTTACCGGCCGGAATCATCGGAAATACGTTATCCTCACGCGCTACCATCACGTCGAGCAGGTAGGGCTGATTCGGATCTGCCAACATGCGCTCGAGCGCCGCCGGCAAATCTTCGGCCCGCTCGACGCGCTCGGCCGCCACCCCGTAGCCTGCGGCGATCGCCAGGAAGTCGGGATACGGCGCGTTGCCAAGGGGCTTGGCGCCCCGCTCGCCGTCACCCAGCGCACTGAGCACCCGGTTACCCTGGTAGATCATGTCCTGCCACTGCCGAACCATGCCCAACCACTGGTTATTCACCACGAAGACCTTGACGCCCAAACCATAGCGGCGGCACGTACTGAGTTCGTTGATCGTCATATTCAGGCTGCCATCCCCGTCGATATCGATCACCGGCACCTGCGGCAATGCGGCTTTTGCACCTAGCGCGGCGGGCAAGCCGAATCCCATCGTGCCGAATCCGGCGCTCGACAGAAAAGTGCGCGCCTGGCGCGTCCGCAGGTACTGCATCGCCCACATCTGGTGCTGGCCGACACCGGT
>JAGXBI010000065.1 GCA_018971155.1 Burkholderiales bacterium | reverse complement strand
ATCGTGACGGCGCCGCCCGGCTTGCGGTAGTGCGCGGCCTTTCGCTGACGCTCGAACGCGGCGCGACCGGCTGCCTGCTGGGCCCGTCTGGCTGCGGCAAGACCACCGTGCTGCGCGCGCTCGCCGGATTCGAGCCGCTGCGCGACGGGCGCATCGTGCTGGGCGGCCGGCAAATCGCCTCGGCGGCATGGGCTCTGCCGCCCGAAGCCCGGCGGGTCGGCGTGGTCTTTCAGGAACATGCGCTGTTCCCGCATCTCGATGTGGCAGACAACATCGGCTTTGGCTTGCGCCGCGCGCCGACGCGGCAGCGGCGTGAGCGCGTGGCGGCGTTGGCGGCGCTGGTCGGGCTCTCGGCCAGCCTGCGGCGCTTTCCGCACGAGCTCTCGGGCGGCCAGCAGCAACGCGTGGCGATTGCCCGCGCACTCGCGCCGGCGCCGGACCTGCTGCTGCTCGACGAGCCGTTCTCCAGCCTCGATCAGGAGTTGCGCGAACGGCTCGCGCTCGAAGTGCGCGATCTGCTGCTGGAAAGCCGTACCACCGCGCTGCTGGTCACGCACGATCAGCACGAGGCCTTCGCAATGGCCGACCGGGTCGGCGTGATCGACGGCGGCACGCTCGTCCAATGGGATACGCCGCAGCGCCTGTACCACGCGCCGGCCACGCGTCTGGTCGCCGATTTCATCGGGCGCGGCGCGGTGCTGCCCGGCCAGTGCGAGGGCGCCGCGGTGCGCCTCGAACTGGGCGAGCTGCCGCTGCCGCCCGGCGTCGCGGCCGGCCGGCGCGCGCTCGATGTGCTGCTGCGCGCCGAGCATATCGTGCTCGACGAGGCCAGCCCGCACCGCGCCCAGGTCGTGCGGCTGGCCTTTCGGGGCGCCGACACGCTGCTCACGTTGCGGCTGGCCTCCGGGCGGCAGGTTTTCGCGCATGCGCCGGAAGATCGCCCGCTGGCGCCGGGTGATGCGATCGGCATTCGCCTGGCGGCGCGCCATGCGGTGACGCTGGAACCGGCCGGCGGTGGCAACGCCGTCGGGCTGGTAGAATCGACGGCTTGACGCTCCGTCCCGGAGCGTGGCAATGCCCGAATCGCGCTGCGAGCCCGCCCGATGAAACAATATCTCGACTTCATGCGCCATGTGTACGAGCATGGCACCGAAAAAACCGACCGCACGGGAACCGGCACACGCTCGGTGTTCGGTTACCAGATGCGCTTCGACTTGCAGGAAGGCTTTCCGCTGGTCACGACCAAGAAGCTGCATCTGAAATCGATCATCTACGAACTGCTGTGGTTTCTGCAAGGCAGCACCAACGTGCGCTGGCTCCAGGAACACGGCGTCTCGATCTGGGACGAATGGGCCGACGCCGACGGCGAGCTGGGCCCCGTCTATGGTTCGCAATGGCGCTCGTGGCCCACACCCGACGGCCGGCATATCGACCAGATCAGCGACGTGCTCACGCAAATCCGCGCCAATCCGGATTCGCGCCGCCTGATCGTCTCGGCCTGGAACGTCGGCGAGATCCCGCGCATGAAGCTGCCGCCGTGCCACGCGTTTTTCCAGTTCTATGTGGCCGACGGAAAACTGTCCTGCCAGTTGTACCAGCGCAGCGCCGACATCTTCCTTGGCGTGCCGTTCAACATCGCCAGCTACGCACTGCTCACGCATATGGTCGCGCAACAGACCGACCTGGCGCCGGGCGAGTTCATCTGGACCGGCGGCGACTGCCATATCTACAGCAACCATTTCGAGCAGGTGCAAACGCAACTGGCGCGCACGCCGTATCCGTTGCCGCGCCTGGAGATCGCTCGCAAGCCGGTGTCGCTGTTCGATTACCGCTTCGAGGATTTCGCCATCGTTGGCTACGAGGCGCACCCGCATATCAAGGCGCCGGTCGCCGTCTGAGCGGCGATTGCCCAACCCTTACGCTGTTTTTCAGAGCATCCGATGACGATTCTGACGCTTATCGTGGCTCGCGCCGCCAACGGCACGATCGGCCGCGACAACCAGTTGCCCTGGCGCTTGCCGGAAGACCTGGCGCATTTCAAGCGCGCCACGCTCGGCAAGCCGATCGTGATGGGCCGCAAGACCTTCGAGTCGATCGGCCGGCCCCTGCCGGGGCGCCGCAATATCGTGGTCTCGCGCAATCCGGAGCTGCAAATCGAGGGCTGCGAGGTCGCCAGCTCGCTGGTCGACGCCCTGCGCCTGTGCGTGGGCGCCGAGGAAGTCTGCCTGATCGGCGGCGCGCAGCTCTACGCCGAGGCGTTGCCCTCTGCCGACAAGCTGATCGTCACCGAGATTGCCAGGGAGTTCGAAGGAGACGCTTTCTTCCCCGCCCCCGACCCGGCAGTGTGGCGCGTGGTCGACGCCGAGCGGCATCATGCGCCGCCGCCCAACGATTTCGACTACGCGTTCGTGACCTACCGGCGGCACGGCTGATCGCTGCATGAAAAATGGCCGGGGGCGTCCCGGCCATTTTCGACGTGCGTCCGAGCGGCTGGCTCAGGCGCCCAGGTAGGCCTCGAGCACGCGCGGATGGCCCAGCAGCGCGCGGCCGGTATCGGCCAGCACGATCTCGCCGGTTTCCAGCACGTAGCCATGATGCGCGATTTTCAGCGCCTGCCGCACGTTCTGCTCGACCAGGAAGATCGTCAGCCCATCCCGATTGATGTCGCGCAGGGTGCGGAAAATTTCCTGCACGATGATCGGCGCCAGGCCCATCGACGGCTCGTCGAGCAGCAGCAGGCGCGGCCTGGCCATCAGCGCGCGGCCGATCGCCAGCATCTGCTGTTCGCCGCCCGAGAGATTGCCGGCCATGCCGTCGATGCGCTCCTTCAGACGCGGGAACAGATGAAAGACCCGTTCCAGATCGCTGCCGACGGCCTGGCGATCCTTGCGGGTGTAAGCACCCAGCTCGAGGTTCTCGCGCACCGTCATGGTGGTGAGGATCGCGCGACCCTCTGCTACCTGGACGACGCCGCGCGCGACGATCTGATGCGGTGCCAGGCGGGAAATATCGTGCCCGTCGAAACGCACGGTGCCGCCATTCTTTTTGACCAGTCCGGACAACGCCAGCAGCGTGGTCGACTTGCCCGCGCCGTTGGCGCCCACCAGCGTGGTTATCTCGCCCTCGCGCAGGCTCAGGTCGATGCCCTTGACCGCCTGGATATGGCCGTATGCGACCTGCAGTCCCTGTACTTCCAGTAGTGCGCTCATGCCGTCACCCCCGCGCCCGTGGCCGCCTGCCCGGGCGGCTCGTGGCCATCGTCGCCGTCATCGTCGCTGCCCAGGTAGGCTTCGATGACTTGCGGGTTGTTCTTGATTTCATCGGGCTTGCCCTCGGCGATGATGCGCCCGAAATTGAGCACTGCGATGCGCTCGCACAGCCCCATCACGAAACGCATGTCGTGCTCGATCATGAAGATCGTGTAGCCGCGCGCCCGGATGTTTTCGATTTCGCCCATCAGGTCGACTTTCTCGCCGGTGTTCATGCCCGCCACCGGCTCGTCGAGCAGCAGCAGCTTCGGCTCGGTCGCCAGGGCGCGCGCCAGTTCAAGCTTGCGCTGATCGCCATACGACAGATTGTCGGCCGTCTCGTGCGCCTTGTGATCCAGGCGCACCCACGACAGCAGTTCGAGCACCCGCTCGCGGGCGCGCTTTTCCTGGCGCCGGTATCCCGGCAGCGACAGCAGCAGTCCGGCCGGGCCGTAATCGAGGTGACGGTGCATGCCGACCACGACGTTGTCGAGCAACGACATCTCCTTGAAGATGCGAATGTTCTGGAAAGTGCGCGCGATCCCGCGCTGGGTGATGCGATGCGGCTTATGGCCGAGCAGGCTCGCGCCATCGAAGGTGATGTCGCCACCGCTGGGCGCGAGCAGGCCGGTGATGAGATTGAATACAGTGGTCTTGCCGGCGCCGTTGGGGCCGATCAGACCGAAAATGGTCCCTTGCGGGACCTCGATATTGACGTCCTGCAGCACGTGCAGGCCGCCGAAGCTTTTCGAGACCGATGAAAGTGTCAGCATGGCGCGCTCCTCAGGCTTTCTTGAACCAGCGACGCATGCGCGCGGGGTCCCAAATGCCTTTCGGCAGGAACAGCACGATGAGCACCAGGATCAGGCCGTTGGCTATCAGCCGGAAGTTGTCGAACGAGCGCAGCACTTCAGGCAGCAGCGTCAGGATCACGCCGCCCAGCACCGGGCCGACCAGCCCGCCGATGCCGCCCAGAATCGCCATGGTCAGGATTTCCACGCCGCGCCCGAAGCCGTATTCGTTGGGACCGATGAAGAAGGTCAGGTGGGCGTCGAGCCCGCCGGCGAGCCCGGCGATCGCCGCACCCAGCACGAACGCGAGCATCTTGTAGCCGTCCACGTGAACGCCCATCAGGCCGGCTGCGGTTTCGTCTTCCTTGATGGCCTCGAAAGCCCGCCCGACCTTGGAACGTCGCAGCCGGTAAAGCACGGCGAGCGTGAGCACCACCGCCAGCGCCACATGCCACCATTGGGTCAGTTGCGGGATGCCATTGAGGCCGAGCGCGCCGCCGGTGAGCGAGTCGGTATTGAGCACGATCACGCGCACCACTTCGCCGAAGCTCAGGGTGGCGATCGCCAGATACACGCCCGACAGGCGCAGCGTGGGCTTGCCGATGATGAATGCGGCCAGCGCCGGCATCAGCATGCCGCCGGCCAGCGAGACCGGGAACGGCATGTTGTAGTTCATCGTCAGCAGCGCCGCGGTATAGGCGCCGATACCCATGAAGGCGGCATTGGCCATGGCCAGCATGCCGCACGACAAGGTCAGATAGATCGACAGCGCCAGCAGCGCGTTGGTGCCAAGCGATAGCACCAGGTTGCTGTACACCGCCCAGAAATTACTCAACCAATCCATGGTTTCCCCGCAGAAAACGGTATCGTTGCGACGCGCTCAGACATCGGCCAGGCGTCTTGGGCAAACGCGCGAGCCCGTGCCCGCCGTTGTGCGTGAAGGCCTCATGCCTTGCGTTCCAGCACTTTGCCGAACAGGCCCTGGGGGCGCACCAGCAGGATGAGGAATAAGAGGCCGAAGGCAACTGCATCGCGCATGGTCGATCCGACGTAGGCCACCGACAGCACTTCGGCGAACCCGAGGAACAGGCCGCCGAGCATTGCGCCGCGAATGTCGCCCATGCCGCCCAGAATGATGACGGCGATGCCCTTTTCCAGCATCGGCTGGCCCATCAGCGGAAAAATGGCGTTCGAGTACAGGCTGATCATGACCCCCGAGACGCCACCGAGCGCGGCGGCCGCGAACGAGGTCAGCAAAAACAGGCCCTCGACGTTGATGCCCAGCAGGCTGGCCGCCTTGGGAGATTCCGCGATCGCGCGCAGCGCGCGTCCCAGCTGAGTTTTGCGGATCAGTACCATCAGCACCATCATCAGGGCGAACGACAGGAACATGATGCCGAGTTCGAGCGTCGTCACGCGCAGCCCGGCTACCGACAGCGTGGCGTCGGAAATGGTGCCGTACGGATACCGCATGTTCTGCGCGCCGAAAATGCCTTGCGCGCCGTTGTTGATGATGATTGCCACGCCGATGGTGGCGATCATAGGCACCAGATGCGGCACATTGCGCTTGCGCAATGGCTTGAGCACCAGCACATCGATGATCACGCCGACCACGCCGCTGACGAAAAAGGCGAATATCAGCGCGCCCCACAACGGCAGATGAAGATGCACGATCGCCTGCAGCGCGGCATAGGAGCCGACCATGAAGACGGCGCCGTGCGACAGGTTGATCACCCCGAGGATGCCGAACACGAGCGTGAAGCCGAGCGCGAACAATGCATATACACAGCCCAGCGCGAGCGCGTTGACAAGTTGCTGATCCAGCATGGTCTATTTTCCAGCCTGAAATGAAAGCAGCGCGAACTCATGGCTCGCGCTGCCGGATACATCGAGGGCGCGGGATCGCCCGCGCCCGCGTGTCGTGCGGCGGCTGTGCCGTCGCACCTGCCGCGGTATGACTAAGCCTTATTTCTCGATGGTGTAGTGGCCGTCCTTCGTCACGCTGATGATCGGCTTTTGCAGCGCGTCGTAGCCGGCCGGCTTGCCGCCGCGCCCCATCGCCTCGCGGAACGCGAACGGCCCGGTAGCGCCAGTCCATTTGACCGCCGGCAGCGCATTGCGCAAGGCGGTGCGCTCGGCCGGCAGATTGCCGTTGAACTTGACCTGCTTCATGGCCTGCACGGCGATGTGCATCGCGTCGTAGGCTTGCGCGGCGAACTGGTCAGGCGCCATCTTGAACTTGGCCTTGTAGGCGGCGATGAACTGTTGGTTCTCCGGCGCCTGGTTGTCGATCGACCACGGGCTGCCGACCCACAGGTTGTCGGAATTGCCCTTGGCCAGGTCGAACACCTTGACCGAGTTCATGCCGTTGCCGCCGATGAACGGTACGTTCAATCCCACCTGATGCGCCTGCACCATGATCGGCGCGCCTTCGGCGATCAGCGCGGAGAGCACCAGGGCGTCCGGATGGGTAGCCTTGATCTTGGTCAGTTGCGCCTTGAAGTCGACGTCGCCCTTGGAGAACGTCTCGGTGGCGGTCACCGGAATCTTCAGGTCGGCCAGCGCCTTCTTGAAGTTGTCGTAGCCGCTCTTGGTGAAGACGTCGTCGTTGCCGTACATGATGGCGACTTTCTTGAGCCCGGTGTGCTTGGCCGCGACTTTGATGGTCTCGGGCAACACGTCGGCTTCGGTCACCGAATTACGGAACACGTAGTTGCCGATCGAGGTGATGCCGTCGGCGGTGTTGGACGTGCCGAACGCCACGGTCTTGGCGGCCTGGGCGATGGGGTCGGCCGCCTGGGCGGAATTCGACAGGGTCGGGCCGAACACCATCAGCACCTTGTCTTCGAAAATCAGTTTCTTGAAGACGTTGATGGCTTCGTCCTTCTTGCCCTGCTCGTCTTCGATCACCAGTTGAAGCTTGTTGCCGTTGACGCCGCCCGCGGCATTGATCTGCTCGGCCGCCAGCTCGAACCCGTTGCGAATCGCAATGCCATACTGCGCCGCGCCGCCGGTGAGCGCCTCGGCCACACCGATCTTGATATCGGCAGCCTGCGCTGTGGCAACCACCCCCGCGGCCGCAAGCGCCACCAGCAATTTATTCATGGTGCTTTTATTCATCGTTGTCTTTCCTCCAGACATCAGGTCGTACATGCCGTACATGCGATACGGCGACCCCCCGTGGATCGCCGCCAATTTATCGAGAAAGCCACCAAGGATAGCGCAAAATGCGCCGGCATCGCTTGGGAAATGCGTCGCGTACAGGCAAACCCGAATGCCGCTTAATGGCCGGCAATGGTCATTTGCTCGATCAGGACCGAGCCGGTCTCCTTGGTGCCACGCACAATCACGTCATTGC
Source organism: Burkholderiales bacterium (assembly GCA_018971155.1). Classification (GTDB taxonomy): domain Bacteria; phylum Pseudomonadota; class Gammaproteobacteria; order Burkholderiales; family Burkholderiaceae; genus Pandoraea. Next base: position 5,933 of record JAGXBI010000065.1, on the reverse strand, counting down.
CGATCGCCACGATCTGGCGAAACATGTCGCGCATATTGCCAGCCAGGGTGATCTCCTCGACCGGATACTGGATTTCGCCGTTTTCGACCCAGAATCCGGCAGCCCCGCGCGAATAGTCGCCGGTCACGTAATTGACGCCCTGCCCCATCAGTTCGGTCACCAGGAGCCCGGTGCCGAGCTTGCCGAGCATTGCGCGGAAATCGTCGCCCTCCTGGGCCTCGGTGCTGTAGAGCCGCAGGTTGTGCGAGCCGCCGGCATTGCCGGTGGTCTGCATGCCGAGCTTGCGGGCCGAATAGGTCGAGAGGAAATAGCCCTCGAGCACGCCGGCGCGCACCACCTCACGCGCCCGCGTGCGCACGCCCTCCTCGTCGAAGGGTGCGCTGCCCATGGCACGCGGCACGTGCGGGTTTTCGCTGATGCCCACGTGCGGCGCGAACACCGGCTTGCCCAGGCTATCGACCAGGAACGTGGCCTTGCGGTAGAGCGATCCGCCGCTCACGGCCTGCACGAAGGCGCCCAGCAGGCCGGCGGCCAGCGGCGCCTCGAACAGCACCGGGCATTTGCGGGTGGACAGCTTGCGCCCGCGCAGGCGCGCCAGGGTGCGCTGCGCCGCATAGCGGCCAATCGCCTCGGGCGCGGCCAGATCGGCGGCCGCGCGCCTGGAGCTGTACCAGTCGTCGCGCTGCATGTCGCTGCCCGATCCGGCGATCGGCGAGCAGGAGATGTAGTGACGCGAATACGGGTAGCCGGCCAGGAAGCCGCGGGTGGTCGCCAGCACGAACTGGGAGTGCTGCGCGGAGACGCCGGCGCCCTCGGAGTTGCGGATCAGCGGGCTGGTGTCGAAAGCGGCCTGTTCCGCGCGCCGGGCCAGCTCGACCGCCTCGTCCGGGGTCAATGCCCAATGGTGGAACAGCGACAGGTCCTGCGGATCGGTCTCGAGCAATTCGGCCTCGGCCAGGCCGGCGCAGTCGTCCTCGGCGGTAAAGCGCGCAATGTTGTAAGCGGCGGCAACCGTGTCGCGCAGCGCCTGGGGCGAAAAATCCGAGGTGCTGGCATTCCCGCGCCGCTGGCCGATGAACACCGTCACGCCGACCAGCTTGTCGCGATTGTGTTCGATGGTCTCGACTTTGCCGCGGCGCACCGAGACCGACAGCCCGTCGCCCTCGGAGATTTCGGTCGCCGCGTCGGTCGCGCCGAGCGCCTTGGCTTGCCGCAGAACGTCCGAGGCGATTTCCTTCAATTGATCCTGGGAATGGGGGAAATGCTGAATCGAAGATGACATGAGTGGCTGGGCGCAAAGCAGAGGGAACCGCAATCTTAACAATTCCTGGCTCATCCCGTTCCACGTTCTGTCGCCCGGCGCGACCGCGCGATCCCGCTGAAAATCCCGCCGGCGCGCTACAATACGCGCCATGACGCATCAACAACGATTCAATCAAATCGCGCACAGCGAGCTGCCCGACCCCGACGCGCGGCCGAGCAAGTCTGCGCTCAAGCGCGAAATGCACGCCCTGCAAGAGATTGGCGAGGAGCTTGTCGCGCTCTCCAAAGACGCGCTGGGCCGGCTCGATCTGCCCGAGCGCCTGTATGACGCGGTACGCGAGGCGCGCAACATCACCAGTCACGAAGGCAAGCGGCGCCAGCTGCAGTATGTCGGCAAGATCATGCGCTCGCTGCATGAGAGCGAGGTCGCGGCGATCCGCCGCGCGCTCGACGCCATCAAGGGTGTCAGCAAGGCCGAGACTGCCCGCCTGCATACGCTCGAGCGCTGGCGAGAGCGGCTGCTGGCCGACGACGACGCGCTGACGAAGCTATTGGCAGACCATCCGCGGGCCGATGCCCAGCAGTTGCGCACGCTGATCCGCAATGCCCGGCGCGAGCAACAACAGCAGCGACCGCCCAAGGCGTTCCGCGAGTTGTTCCAGGTGTTGCGCGAATTGCTCGAGACGCCCGAGGCCGCCGGTAGCGCGACCGGCCCGGAAGATCGCCCCGGCGAGGAGTATCACGAATGAAAGCGCGTCATCATCCCGACGAATTGCTGGTCGGCCTGGTGTCGATCAGTGACCGCGCCAGCCAGGGCACTTACCAGGATCAGGGCATTCCAGCCCTGCAGGCCTGGCTGGGCCGGGCACTCGCCAGCCCGTGGCAGGCCGAAACCCGTCTGATTCCGGACGAGCACCCGACGATCGTGCGCACGCTGATCGAACTGGTCGACGAGGCCGGCTGCGATCTGGTGCTGACCACCGGCGGCACCGGCCCGGCACGACGCGACGTCACGCCCGAAGCCACGCTGGCGGCCGGCACCCGGGAAATGCCCGGCTTCGGCGAGCAGATGCGGCAAATCAGCCTGAACTTCGTGCCCACCGCGATTCTGTCGCGCCAGGTCGCGGTGATCCGCGAGACGCCGGCACATGCCGCGCTGATCATCAATTTGCCCGGCCAGCCAAAATCGATCCAGGAAACCCTGGAAGGACTCAAGGATGCCCAGGGCAACACGATCGTGCATGGCATCTTTGCCGCCGTCCCTTATTGCATCGACCTGATCGGCGGGCCTTATATCGACACGCACGACACCGTGTGCAAGGCATTCCGGCCCAAGAGCGCGGTGCGCCAGCGCCCCTGACGGCACCAGTCTGGCCCGCGGCTCAAACGCCGCTCGGACTGCCCTTCCGAAATACCAAGCTGAAATTATTGGCCGGCATCGGCACGGCTTCCTCCAACTGGAAGTCATGACTGCCGGCCAGTTGCACCATCGCTTCGATGTCTCGCACACCCCAGGCCGGATTGCGGGCCCGCAACTGCGCATCGAACGCCGCGTTGCTCGGCGCGGTATGCGCGCCGCCGCGCTTGTACGGCCCATAGAGAAACAGCGTGCCATCGGGGCTCAGCAACCCTGCGGCGCCGGCGAACAGACGTTCGGCCGCCGCCCACGGCGCAATGTGGATCATATTGATGCATACCACCGCCTGCGCCGAGGCGATCGGCCACGGATGGCGACACACGTCGAGCACCAGCGGCGCGCGCAGATTCGCCAGCCCCGCGTGCGCACGCCAGGCGGCGATCGAGTCGCGTGCGGCGGCGTCCATGTCGCTGGGCTGCCACGTGAGATTCGGCAACGCCGCGGCGAAATGCACGGCATGCTGGCCGGTGCCGCTGGCGATTTCCAGCACGGTGCCGGTGTCCGGCAAGACGCGCCGCAGCACGCTCAGGATGGCGTCGCGATTACGCTCGGCCGCGGGCGCAACGGCGCGCGCATCGGAAGATCGAGGGTCGGTCACGCTTGAATGTCTCCTCGCATCGGGCGCCGGCCTATTCGGTCAAGCCGTTTTCGCGCAGCAGTCGCTCGCACTCGTCGAGCAAATCGAACGCGATGTCGGAACGTTGGTTGGGGTCGAGCGCCTCCATCATGGCATGCGCCGTGTAGAGTCCGGCTTCGCGCGAGAGCGTGCCGGCCAATTCACGCGCCATCTGATCGCTCAAATCCGACAGCAGGCGGCGCTCCGCCAGCGCCAGTTGGAGCTTCGAACGCGACAGCCATTGCGCCGCCAGCGTCGCGCCCTGAGGCCCGGTCATCCACTGGCCATATTCGTAAAACGCCGCAAGCCGCTCGGCCGTCAAAGCGAACAGCAGTGCCTTGCGCGTGTCGAGGTCGATGACGCGCGGGGCGTTCATGCGCCGGCCTCGCTCACGAGATACTCGTATTTCTCGGTATTCAGGCGCGAAATGCGCCACTCGACCGGCTGGTCGTGATACGAAAACGCAATCCGGCGCAGCTCGATGACCGGCGTGCCACTCGGCACACCGAGCAGGCTTGCCGACTCCCCCTCGGCAAGCCCTGCCCGCAGGCGCTCGTCGGTGCGAATTACGTTGAGCCCGAAGACGTCCTGGTAAAGGTTGTAGAGCGTAGTGGGACGATCGCGCAGATCGGCCTCGGTCAGGCCGGCGAACAGTGCCTCGGGCAATGTGATTTCATCGAGCATGACGATGTCATCGTCGAGCATCAACCGGTTGGTGAACTGAAACACCCTGGCGCCCGTGCCCAGGCCCAGCTTCTCGCAGGCCTCACGGCTGGCCTTGGCCTTGCGAAAGCGTTCCAGCACAACCGTGGGATAGGTTTTGTAACCATCCTGCCGGACCACCCGGAAGAACCGGAAATAGTGATGGTCGCGCGCATGCGTGGCGACGAACGTGCCGCGGCCCTGGTGGCGGATCAGAATATTTTCGGCCACCAGCTCGTCGATCGCCTTGCGCAGGGTGCCGATCGATACGCCGAAGCGCTCGCCCAGCTTGCGCTCGGCCGGAATCGCCTCGCCCGCCTTCCATTCCCCGCCGGCCAGCGCCGCCAGAATGCCGCGCTTGACCTCTTTATACAAAGTACTGCCGATCATCGCGGTATGTGGCATTGCAATATCGTTATTCATAGTGAAGTCATTCTCCTGCGGATGCGGCTATTCTAGCATTCGGGACAATTCAATCAACTCATATAGATCACTTAGTTGACATTGATCTCACTTGTGCATACTATGCAACTCACCAGGACGACTCATCGGCGCCGATTGCCTGGGCGAGGACGCCATTCAAAGCGAGGAGATAATCATGATTCATGCGGTACTGCACGAAGCCAAGGACACAGTTGCCGTGGCGGTGGTGGAAGGAATCCAGGCGGGCACCGAGCTCAATGCCTGGATCATGGACGAAGACAAGATCATTCAGGTCAAGGCGCGCCAGGACATCCCGATTGGACACAAAGTCGCGTTAAGCGACATGCAGGTCGGCGACACGGTCTACAAATACGGCGTGGACATCGGCAAGGTCGTCGCCCCGATCAAGGCGGGCGATCACGCCCACGTGCACAACATCAAGACCAAGCGCTGGTAAGCCGCGCATCGCCCCCCTGCTCAATTTCCTATCGAGGATTCCATCATGGCTGTCATAGACAAAAACACCACCTTCTGGGGCTACCGGCGCGAGAACGGGCGCGTCGGCGTGCGCAACCACGTCATCATTCTGCCCGTGGACGATCTATCCAATGCCTCGGCCGAAGCAGTCGCCAACAATATCAAGGGCACCATGGCGATCCCGCATCCGTATGGCCGGCTGCAGTTCGGCGCCGACCTGGAGTTGCACTTCCGCACGCTGATCGGCACCGGCAGCAACCCGAACGTCGCGGCGGTGATCGTCATCGGCATCGAGGAAGGCTGGACCAAGCGCGTGGTCGACGGCATCGCCAAGACCGGCAAGCCGGTGTGCGGCTTCGGCATCGAGCAGCACGGCGACCACGACACCATCATGCGCGCGTCCAAGGCGGCGAAGCAGTACCTGCAGTGGGCCTCGGAACTGCGCCGCGAAGAGCGGCCGCTGAAGGACCTGTGGGTGTCGACCAAGTGCGGCGAATCCGACACCACTTCGGGCTGCGGCTCCAACCCCACCGTGGGCAATGCCTTCGACAAGCTCTATCCGCACAAGGTGACGCTGGTGTTCGGCGAGACCACCGAGATCACCGGCGGCGAGCACCTGGTGGCCGCGCGCTGCCGCACGCCCAAGGTGCGCAAGGAATTCATGGCCATGTTCGACCGCTATCAGGAAGTGATCGACCGGCACAAGACCAGCGACCTGGTCGATTCGCAGCCGACCAAGGGCAACATCCTCGGCGGCCTCACCACGATCGAGGAAAAAGCGCTGGGCAACATCCAGAAAATCGGCAAGAAGTGCCTGGTGGACGGCGTGCTCGACAAGGCCGAGGTGCCCAGCGGCCCCGGCCTGTGGTTCATGGACTCGTCCTCGGCCGCGGCGGAAATGGTGACCCTGTGCGCGGCTTCGGGTTTCGTCGTGCACCTGTTCCCGACCGGTCAGGGCAACGTCATCGGCAACCCGATCCTGCCGGTGATCAAGCTGTCGGCCAATCCGCGCACCGTGCGCACCATGTCCGAGCA
>JAGXBI010000414.1 GCA_018971155.1 Burkholderiales bacterium | reverse complement strand
TTGGTGCGATTCCGTTCGACGGGATCGTGCTGGCGCACTCCAACGAAGCGGAGTGGCAGGCGTTCAAGAGCAATCGCAACAACGAGGCGTTTCTCGATCGGATCTACATCGTCAAGGTGCCGTACTGCCTGCGCGTGACGGATGAAGTCAAGATCTACGAGAAGCTGGTTAAGAACAGTTCGCTGGCCAACGCACCGCGTGCGCCCAATGTGCTGAAGATGATGGCTCAGTTCGCTGTGCTAACGCGCCTGAAGGAGCCGGAGAATTCGAACCTGTTCTCGAAGATGCGCGTGTATGACGGCGAAAACCTCAAGGACATCGATCCAAAGGCGAAATCGTATCAGGAGTATCGCGATTACGCGGGCGTCGACGAGGGCATGACCGGACTGTCGACACGGTTTGCCTTCAAGGTCCTGTCCAAGGTCTTCAATTTCGACAACACCGAGGTCGCTGCCAATCCGGTGCATCTGCTCTATGTGCTCGAGCAGCAGATCGAGCGGGAGCAATATGCGCCCGAGATCGAGAAGCGCTACCTGGCATACATCAAGGAGTACCTGACCGCGCCATTCGTCGAATTCATCGGCAAGGAGATTCAGACCGCCTATCTGGAGTCGTATTCCGAATATGGGCAGAACATCTTCGACCGATACGTGAATTTCGCCGACCTGTGGATTCAGGACCAGGAATACCGCGATCCGAATACCGGTGAGATTCTCGATCGCACGGCGCTCAACGACGAGCTCGAGAAAGTGGAGAAGCCGGCGGGCATCACCAACCCAAAGGATTTCCGCAACGAAATCGTCAACTTCGTACTGCGGGCACGAGCGAACAATGCCGGCAAGAATCCCTTGTGGACCAGCTACGAGAAACTGCGCGCGGTGATCGAAAAGCGCATGTTCTCGACCACCGAGGATTTGCTGCCGGTGATTTCCTTCAATGCGAAGTCGTCCAAGGAAGATCAGGAAAAGCACGCCAACTTTGTCAATCGCATGGTTGAGAAAGGGTACACGCCCAAGCAGGTTCGCCTGTTGGTCGAATGGTACCTGCGCGTACGAAAATCCTCCTGACGACTGCGCCATGCCGAGGAAACTATGTCCGCAATACTGGATCGGCGGGAAAACGGCAAGAACAAGAGTGCCATCAATCAGCAACGCTTCATCCGACGCTACCGCGAGCAAATCAAGCGCGCGGTAGCGAAGGCTGTGGCCGGGCGCAAGATCACCGATGTCGACAGCAGCGGGCAGGTCTCCATTCCGGTGAAGGACATCTCGGAGCCAATGTTCCATCACGGCCAGGGCGGGCGGCGCGAGATGGTGCACCCAGGCAACCGGGAATTCGTTGTCGGCGACAATTTCGAGCGGCCGCCACCGCAGGGTGGCGGCAACGGCAGCCGGGCGAGCGACTCCGGCGAGGGTGAGGACGACTTCGTCTTCACGCTCTCGCGCGAGGAATTCCTCAAGTTTTTCTTCGAGGACATGGCGCTGCCTGACCTGGTCAAGCGCCGGCTCGCGCAGATTCCGGAATTCCGCAAGGTGCGTGCCGGTTACTCGATCGACGGCACGCCGTCCAATCTGAGCGTCATCCGCACCATGCGCAGCTCGATCGGGCGGCGCATTGCCCTGTCGGCACCGTATCGCAAGCGCCTGCGCGAAGTGGAGGAGGCATATCTTGCCGCCGTGGCCGAAGCCGGCGGCGAGTCGGAAAAAGCACAGTCCCTGTTGCGCGAAATGACGCGCCTGCGCATGCGCCTGGAGGGCATTCCTTATATCGAGAAGCTCGACCTGCGCTATGCCAACCGCATTCTTCAGCCGCGCCCGCAGGCTCAGGCCGTGATGTTTTGCCTGATGGACGTGTCGGGCTCGATGGATCAGAGCCGCAAGGATCTGGCCAAGCGATTCTTCATGTTGCTGTACCTGTTTCTGCGGCATCACTACGAGCGCATCGACCTGGTGTTGATTCGGCATCACACGACCGCCAAGGAAGTCGACGAAGACGATTTCTTCTATGCGCGCGAATCGGGTGGCACGGTGGTCTCCAGCGCGTTGAAGCTGATGCTCGAAGTCATCCATGACCGATATCCCGTCAGCGAATGGAATATCTATGGCGCACAGGTCTCGGACGGCGACAACTGGGACGGCGACTCGCCGATCTGTCGGGAGCTGTTGCACGATTCGATCATGCCGCTGGTGCAATATTTCGCCTACGTCGAGGTGGCGAGCGTCGAGCCGCAGAACCTTTGGAACGAATACCTGGCGGTCAAGGAGGCCTACCCGAATTTCGCAATGCAGCGCATCATGGAAGCTGCCGAAATCTATCCCGTATTGCACGACCTGTTCAGGAAAAAGGCGACCTAGTCAACTGTGTCGCTTGCTGGCAGCCGACGACTCACGCACGGATGCATCATCATGGCCTATCTATCGACCGGTTCGGAATGGACCTTTGAACTGATTCAGCGCTATGAAAGCGAAATTGCGCGCATTGCCGCCAATTTCGGGCTGGATACCTACCCCAATCAAATCGAGATCATCACGGCCGAGCAAATGCTCGACGCCTACGCCACGGTAGGTTTGCCGGTCGGTTACCACCATTGGTCGTTCGGCAAGCATTT
>JAGXBI010000413.1 GCA_018971155.1 Burkholderiales bacterium | reverse complement strand
GGGCGATTGCGCGGCCGGCAAATTGCTGGGCTGGGGAGGCGTTTTTTCGACGAAGGGCGTTGGCGCCTTGGTGATGTAGAGCGCTACCACGACCGCTATCGCGAGCCCGACGATCAGGCCGAGTACGATACCGAGAAAGGTGCCGCCCCATTGGCGGGCCGGTCGACGTTTGTTGGACATGGAATCGTTTCCGTACTTACAGGGGTTCAATCGGACAGGACGTTCGATTATAACCAGCCAGCGAACGTCGCCGCTGCAAAGTGCGCGAGGCGATCGGGCCGCCGTCGCGCGTGCCGTCACATTTGCTCGGGTGCCGAAACGCCGAGCACCGCCAGGCCGTTGCGCAGCACCTGCCGCGTGGCCTTGAGCAGGGCCAGTCGGGCCAGCTTAAGCGGCTCGTCATCGACCAGCACGCGCTCGGCATTGTAGAACGAGTGGAAGGCGCCGGCCAGGTCGCGCAGATAGAACGCCACGGCATGCGGCGCGAGTTCCTCGGCCGCGCGGGTGAGCGCGTCCGGGTATTCGGCAAGCTGCTGGAGCAGCGCCAATGCGTGGTCGCCGCGCAGCGGGCCGAGATCGGTCGTATCGAGCGTGGCGGGGTCGCCCCCCCACTGCGTCAGCACCGAGCAGATGCGCGCATGCGCGTATTGCACGTAGTACACCGGATTCTCGTCGTTTTGCTTGAGCGCCAGATCGACGTCGAAGACGAATTCGGTATCGGCCTTGCGGGAAATCAGGAAAAAGCGAACGGCGTCGCGCCCGCGCCGCAGGGCGTCCTCGCGCGCCGCGTCGCTCAGGTTCTCGCGCGCATTGCCTTCGGTCAGGCCGCCCGACCATTCGATCAGGTCGCGCACCGTCACGTAGCTGCCGGCGCGCTTGGAGATCTTGACCTCCTGTCCGCCCTTCATCACCGTGACCATCTTGTGCAGGACGTAATCGGGATAGTCGGCCGGAATGCCGATGCCCAGGCCTTGCAGGCCGGCCCGCACGCGGGCGATGGTGCCGTGATGGTCGGAGCCCTGGATATTGATGACCTTGGTGAAGCCACGCTGCCATTTGCTGACGTGGTAGGCCACGTCGGGCACGAAGTAGGTGTACGTGCCGTCGGATTTACGCATGACGCGATCCTTGTCGTCGCCATAGTCGGTGGTTTTGAGCCACAGCGCGCCGTCCTGCTCGTAGGTCTTGCCCGCCGCGATCAACGCTTGCACCGTTTGCTCGACGCGGCCCTCGGTGTAGAGCGACGACTCGAGGTAGTAGCGATCGAATCGAACCCCGAAGGTTTGCAGGTCGATGTCCTGCTCGTGACGCAGATAGGCCACGGCGAATTTGCGGATCGCTTCGAGATCGTCGAGCTCGCCCGCGCCGGTCACGGGTGCGTTGTCGGCGGCCTGAACGGTCGCGCGATTCAGGTAGTCGCGCGCGATGTCGGCGATGTAGTCGCCGTTGTAGGCGGCTTCCGGCCAGCTGGCGTCGCCCGGCTTGAGCCCTTTGGCGCGCGCCTGGACCGAGATGGCCAGCGTATTGATCTGCACGCCGGCGTCGTTATAGTAAAACTCGCGGTAGACTTCCCACCCTTGGGTGGCGAGCAGGTTGGCCAGCGCATCGCCCAGCGCCGCCTGGCGGCCATGACCGACGTGCAGTGGTCCCGTCGGGTTGGCGGAAACAAATTCCAACAGGACGTGTCTGGTTTTATCGAGCGGTAGACAGCCGAAGGCGTCGCCCTGCGTGACGATCTCACGAGCGACCGCCTGTTTGGCCGCCGGACTCAATCGCAGATTGATGAAACCGGGCCCGGCAATTTCCGTCTGCTCGATCAGACCGGCGGCACGGGGGTCAGCCTGAACGGCGGCGGCAATGCGTTGCGCCAATTCGCGCGGGTTGATCTTGAGCGGCTTGGCCAGTTGCAGCGCGATATTGCAAGCGAGATCGCCATGCGCGGCGGCTTTGGGCCGCTCCAGGATGATCGACGGCAAGCTCGAGCCGGCCTCGACGAATGGTGCGACGGCGTCGGCCAAGAGGGCGGCAATAGTGTTTTTCTGTGCTGGCAACATAGCGGAGAGTCCGGAGTATCCGGAATTTTCCGGATGTAGGAGACATTTTCGAGAGTTGTGAATTTTAACAGGTGTATCATGTTCCAGAGGCCGTAACGCAAGGGCCAAGACCTGGATTCAATCATAAGAGCAGAAAGGTAGGTGCAACATGTTGATTACTTTCAAGTCGACCGCGGCCCCCGCGCTGATCATGCAAACCGATCTGGCCCGCTTCCTGTTGGGCCTGATCGACAAGAAGCTGGGGGAACGCGGCGTGATCTCGCACACCGAGATGGATGTGGCGATTGCCAAGCTCGAAGCGGCGATGGCACAGGATAAGCAGCACATCGAAGCAATGAAGGCCGAGCACAGCGATCCGGAGGAGCGGGACGAAGAGGAGTTGCTGGGACTGTCGCAGCGCGCTTACCCGTTGCTCGACATGCTGCGTGAAGCCAAGAAGGAAAACGCTGACGTGATGTGGGGCGTCTGAGCGGCAGCTGCCGCGTATCGAGGTCAAGCGAGCGTTGGCTCGCTCCCGCCCAAATGAAAAAAGCCTCCTGAATTCAGGGGGCTTTTTTCATTTGGGGCACACGTTCGGCGA
>JAGXBI010000064.1 GCA_018971155.1 Burkholderiales bacterium | reverse complement strand
CAGCCGACTCAGGTCGGCAGGCGTGGCATCCAGCACGAAGTTCAGGTGGTCGCTCAGCATCGCGACCAAAGTTAACAGCTTGCCGCCCCGTTTACAACTCCAACCCCAAAACAAAAATGCCGTTCAGCTCTTAACTGAACGGCATTACGGTTTCGACCGGCTTTTTCTTTTGGTGGGTGATGACGCCCTATCGGCGCCTGCGCTCCCAATCTGCGCTCACCAGGACGCTCATCGACAACGCCCCGCGGCGATAGACATAACGCAGCAATGCCAGCCGCCGGCTTGCAAAGGTGCGCAACCGCGCCCGCAAATCATGAAACGCCGCCGGGCCGCTCGCGAGCGGCTCTCTTGCAGCGGGCCTCACCTCGGTCACTACCGGATTCCTGTCTTCTGCCGCGACAACATGCCACCGAATGCGCTTGCTCATGCAACTCTCCCTTGTACCGAACTGCTGCCGGAAAAGGCCGATACGGTTTCCCGATCGGTCCATACTCGCCCCCGAGTGGATTGAACGGTAATCTCAATTGCCTCGCTCGCCTGTCGGACGAATCCGAAAACAGGCGCCCGACGACCTTAAAATCCGGGAAAGCCTGGCGCAAAAAGCCGCGGCGCCACAACACCGTGGCGAGCAGACCTCGGCATTACTCAGGCTGAGTCTCCATGAATACCGGCTGCCGCTCGGCAAACGCCGCAAACAACCGCAGCGCCGGGTAATCCGTCTCGGCCACGACATCGGGCAGCATCATTTGCGTAAAGCGCCACGCCACAGCAATCGAAACGCTGGCCTGGCTGAACCGGCTGGGGTCGGTGGGCAAAGGGCGCGACGTAATGTCTTTCTCGAGCGCCGCGTAGGCCGCATGCAACTGCTCGCTCACACGCTCGGCCCAGGGCTCGAACTGCTTTTCGATAGGCCGCTGCTTGCGTTCGTAGACGAGCTGCACCGATTTTTCGCTTGCCGCGAGGGCCAGCCCGATCAATTTGAGCTCATGCAGTCGCGCCGCGGGATCGCGCGGCATGAGCGTCTTGCGCGGATTGGCCAGCGTCTCGGCGTAGTCGAGAATCAGCGTCGAATCCATCAGGCACTGGCCATCGTCGAGCAACAATGTCGGCGCCTTGACCACCGGGTTGATACGACGAAATTCGTCGTACGTCCTGAACACCGAGAGCGACTGATGCTCGAACTCGAGCCCGAGCAATTTCATGCAAATTGCGGTGCGGCGAACAAAGGGTGAATCGAGCATGCCAATCAGTTTCATGGTTCTTCCGTCATAAAAACCAACAGTCATCGTCACGGCCGGTGTTCGGCCACCTGCAGCGCTCGAGCCAATACGACAATACTCGGCACTGCGCGAATCGACAGTTTAGGTGGCCGACCAGCCGCTGAAAAGCATTATCAAAGCGATGACCGCGCCTTTCTTCCCGGCCCGGACCAAGCCCCTTGCACGCCGCGTTGCCACCTGCACACTCACTTCCCTCAAGACGGGCGCACCTAGGGTTAACACCGGCGAATCGGCGCCGCGACTGACAGCTAGCTGACAGCTAGCCCTCCCTACCATGAGCACACCGTATGCCCAGCCCTGTCCGGGCGGTACGGGACGAAAACAATCATATGCAGGAGACAACTGGATGAAAAAACGCAAGGGATTCTCTGGCCGTTCGCTTAGCTCGATCGCAGGTCCGTCGTTCAAGGCTCGAGTGATGTGCACCGCGATCGCTGGCTTGGTCGCAATGCCGATGGCGCACGCGGACGAGCTCAGCAAGCTGCAAGCGGAGATCAACAACCTGTCGGCGCAATTGAACCAGCTCAAGCAAGCGCAAGCGCAGCAAAGCCACTGGCAAGCTCAGCGACCCCAAGCCGGCGCCGTGCAAACCGCCCAGGGCGCGCCAGCCCCGGCTTTGCCCGATAGCGTGCCGCCGACCAAAGCCGAGGCGCTGGGCATGGCGGACCCGGGTTATGTGATGCGTGGGGCCATGCCTGGATCCTTCAAATTGCCGGGCACCGACACCTCGATGCGCATCGGCGGATTCGTCAACTTCCAGGGCATCTACGACCCCACGCAAAATCTCGGGCCCAAATTCGCCATTGGCAATTTGCTGCCGAGCGGCCCTGCGCGGGCGCAGTCCGGGCGCACGTTCCACTTTCAGGACAAAGTCTCGCGACTGATTGTGCAAACCAGCACCCCGAGTCCATACGGCGACATCAACACCAATATCTCGCTGGACTTCTACGGTTACACCGCTGGAGGCGACAACAATCAGGCACTACAAAACAATAACTGGGGCGCCCGCATCGTCTATGCCTATGGCACTATCGGCCATTGGCTGTTCGGGCAAGCGAATTCGAACTTCATCGATGACCCCGATCAGGAGGAGACCTTCGACAATGCCGGGCCAGCCGGCGTGCCGGGCGCTCACACGCCACAGATTCGCTATACCCTGCCGCTGCATGCGGGCGGGGCACTGTCATTCTCGATAGAAAACCCACAAACCGGCTACCAGGACACCCAGGGCAATATCGAGGTAGCGACCCAGACCAATCCTCTACCGGACTTCACCGCGAAATACGAGCGCAGCGGCAACTGGGGACACTATCAAGTGTCGGCCGTCGCGCGCGAATTGGGGTTCACCGACCAGAACGGTGTGCGCACCACCAAATTCGCCGCAGCAGCAATCGTCGGCGCGACCTGGAATCTCCTGCATACCGGCTTCGGGCTCGGTCGCGACAACGTGGGCTTCCAGGCCTGGTACGGCGCGATGGCCCGCTACATTCCCGACGACTTTGGCGCGAACACCGCGTCGACGCTGGCGATCGACAACGGCACGGCGGCAGACCCGACCGGTGCGACCGCCGTTCAGGTGCAGCCAGATGTCGGCGGCACAGTGTACTTCCAGCACTGGTGGACCTCCCAGTTGCGCTCCAACATCGGCTTCGGTTTCAACCACCAGCGTCTGGCGGGGTTCCTGCCGGCCGACGCGCAGAACGCGGTCACTACCAAGACGGTGCACGTCAACCTGATCCTGCAACCCACCAAGACAGTCGACGTAGGCATCGAAGCCATGTGGGGACAGAAAACCTACCAGGCATCGACCGGCATCTCGCCGCAAACGGCCAAGCGCATCGAAGTCGGTGGCATTTGGCATTTCTAACGAATGTTGGCGCCGGCTGTCGCAGTCGCGACTGAACTGCGATGCGCTGGCGGCCAGCCCAAGGAGGTGATGAGACTCAGGAAATTCGCTGCGGCGACAACCGCGATTTGAATGAGCTCGACTGGCGAGCGCCGCCGGCAGCGACATTCCGGTGCGGCGTGGCGGCTAATGCCGCGCATTCGAGTGCGCTTGAAAACAAAGTGCTTTTTGCTTAATCGGTACAGTTAATGAGGTTTGTTTGCTATGGCAGAGACGTTGACAAGGCGAGGCGGTATTGAATTTTCGGGGGTGACAAAAAGCTTCGTCACCCGGGAAGGCACGGAAAAAACCGCCTTGCACAATGTGAACCTGGTGGTCGAGCCGGGGGTATTTTGCGCGGTGGTGGGTCCCACCGGATGCGGCAAGTCCACCACACTGACCCTGGCCGCCGGGCTCTATCGCCCGAGCGCGGGCACTGTGCGCGTGTCCGGCCAGCAGGTCGACGGCATCACCAAGGGTGCGAGCTTCGTATTTCAGAACGACGCGCTGCTGCCATGGAAATCGATCCTGGCCAACGTCGCGTTGGGCCCGACTTTTCGCGGCGTGCCCAAAAACGAAGCGCGCGAATCGGCCCGTGAATGGCTGCGCCTCGTGGGCCTGGCGGGTTTCGAGAACTACTACCCGTATCAGCTCTCCGGCGGCATGCGCAAGCGCGTGAGCCTGGCCGCGGCGCTGATCAACGAGCCATCCATGCTGCTGATGGACGAGCCGTTCTCGGCGCTAGACGTGCAAACGCGCGCCATCATGTCCAACGAATTACTGGCGCTGTGGGAGAAGACGCGGCCTTCCGTGCTGTTCGTCACGCACGACCTGGAGGAGGCCATCGCGCTGGCCGACCGGGTGGTTGTCATGACCGCCGGCCCGGCCACTGTCAAGGCCGTCTTCGATATCGACCTGCCCCGCCCGCGCGGCGCCGTCCAAGAGATCCGATTCAATCATCGTTTTCTGGATTTGTATCAGCAGATCTGGGAATCGCTGCGCGAAGAAGTGGAGCAAGCCTACTCGCGCACGACCGACATCTCGAAAGTCAAAGGAGTGGCAGCATGACGAGCGGCAAAACCCTGGTAACCACGGCAGACTCTCCGGCCGACCTCCGGCCGGCGGGTTCCGATGCCGCCTCGATAGCCGCCGCAGCGCGTCGCCGCACACAGCGCCGCAAGCGACTCGTACTGCTCGGACGGGCCAGCTTGCTCGCGCTGATCATTGGCGGCTGGCAGCTCCTGAGCGCCTGGAACATCATCGATCCGTTCTTCTTCGGTTCGCCAAGCGGCATCGCCATCAGGTTGTGGGAGTGGGTCCAGCGCGGCACGCCGTATGGTTCGATCTGGCTGCAAATCTGGATCACGCTGGAGGAGTCTCTGCTGGGGTTTGCCGCCGGCGTAACCAGCGGCGTGGTGTTGGGTGTCCTGCTCGGCGAGATTCCCTATCTGGCCGACGTGATCGGTCCACTCATCAAAGTCATCAACGCGTTGCCGCGCATCGTGCTTGGTTCGGTTTTCGTCATGTGGCTCGGCCTGGGCATGTCGTCCAAGGTGCTGCTGGCCGCCGTGCTGGTGTTCTTCGTGGTGTTCTTCAACGCCTTCCAGGGGGTGCGGGGCGTCGACCGCAATTTCGTCGCCAACACGCGCATCCTCGGGGCTTCCCGCCTTCAGGTGATTCGTCACGTGGTATTCCCGTCGGCGATGACGTGGATCATCGCCAGCCTGCATGTCGCGCTCGGCTTCTCGATCATTGGCGCCATCGTCGGTGAATTTCTTGGCGCTCAGCAAGGCCTTGGACTGGTCATCGCGACCGCGCAGAACACCTTCGACGCCAACGGCGTGTTCGGCGCGATGCTGATTATCGGCGTGCTGGCGTTAAGCGCCGAGGCCCTCATGTCGATGCTGGAAAAGCGGTTGCTGTCCTGGCAGCCCCCCTCGGCCAACGAACCCAATATGCCGGGCATATGACCAAGCGCGTATGACCGGAGCACCCCAGGCCATTCGATTCATCGTGGGTTGACAGGCTTGATAAGAGACCCATGTCGGGATCTCGCACAACCAAGGAGATAAACGCTATGAAGGGAAATAAGCTGATTTCGAATCTGGTGTTGGGCATGATGTGCCTGACCGGACTCGCGAGCACGCAAAGCTACGCGGCGAAACTGCCGACCGTGACAATGATGGTGGGCGGCATAGACAAGCAGATCTACCTGCCCTATCAGCTCGCGCAGAACCTCGGATTCTTCAAGAAGTATGGTGTCAACATGGTGCTGAGCACCGAACAGGCCGGCGGCGTGGGGGCCGAAGACGCGATGGTCTCGGGTCAGGTGGATCTGGCCGGCGCGTGGTATGTGCATACGATCGACTTTCAACAGCATGGCAAAAAGGTGCTCGACATTGTCCAGTTGAGCGGCGCTCCGGGCGAACGCGAGATGTGCGCCAAAGGCTCGGGCGTCAAGTCGCCGGAAGACTGGAAGGGCAAAGTCGTTGGCGTGACCGACCTGGGTTCGGGCACCGACGACCTCACGCTCTATCTGGCCGCTCGCTACCATCTCACGCCGAAGCAGTTCACCCGCGTGGGCGTGGGCGCCGGCCAGACGCTGATCGGCTCGCTCGAGCACGGCCGCATCGTGTGCGGCATGACCACCCAGCCGACCGTCAACGCGATCGAGAAAATGGGCATCGGCTATTCGGCGATGGACTTGGCTACCGGCGACGGTGTCAAAATGTGGCTCGGCGGCTTCTGGCCGACGGCCAGCGTGCTGGCCCGCGCCGATTGGGTTCAGGCTCACCCGGACCTGACGCAGAAGGTAGTTGACGCGATGGTCGCCACGATGCACTGGATCCACACTCATAGCGCCGCCGATATCGCCGATCATTTGCCGCCGGACTTCGTCAGCAATCAGCTCTCCAGCAAGCAGGAGTACATCAAAGCACTCGCGCAAGACAAAGGCCAGTTCCTTCCCGACGGCATGATGCCCCAGGGCGGCCCGCAGACGGTGTTGTCAGTCGAGAAACTTGCCGGCAAAATCCACAAGCCGATCGACCTGGACGCGACCTACACCAACAAATACGTCATCCAGGCCAACGCATTGTTGGCCAGCGCGCAGAACGCAGGGAAATAACCGATTGCGGCAATGCGAGGGGCTAACTTACAGTGCGTGGAAGTTGGCCCCGGTTTGCAAGGACGCGGGGCCGGGCCATGCCCGTGCCCCGCGTAATCCGGTGCTTCCTAGCTTATGAAATTGCTGCTCGTAGAAGACAATCTTGAACTGGCCCTATGGCTGAGCAAAGCCCTGCACGCCGAACGCTTCTCGGTGGATTGCGTGCACGACGGCGCCGATGCCATCTGGCACCTCGACCAGTCGCAATACGACCTGCTGCTGCTTGACCTGCGGCTGCCCAGCATGGACGGGCGCAGCGTACTGCGCCGCATGCGCCGACGGCGCAACGACATGCCCGTGCTCGTGCTCACCGCCAACGCGGCACTCGACATCAAGGTCGACTGCCTCGACCTGGGCGCCGACGATTATGTGGTCAAACCGTTCGAAATGCCGGAATTGGTTGCCCGCATCCGCGCACTCATCCGCCGCAACAGCAGAAGCGGCCAGTCACTGGTGCAATGTGCCGACCTTCAGTTCGACCTGAATACTCATGAATTTAACGCCGCCGGCCAGCCGCTGGAGCTCACCCCGCGCGAGCAACGCGTGCTCGAGGCACTGATCCTGCGTCAGGGCCAGACGGTCACGAAAGCCCAGTTGATGCTCAGTGTCTTTGAACTGGGTGCCGATGCGGGAGAAAATGCGATCGAGACCTACGTCCATCGCCTGCGCCGCAAACTATCGGCCTCGCGCGTGCGCATTCTCACCTTACGCGGCCTGGGCTACCTGCTGCGCGACGCCGGCAGCGGCTCGCTCACATGAATAACCTGCGCGTACGTCTGCTGCTGTGGGTGCTGATTCCGATGCTCGCCGCACTGGCCCTGACCGCGGCGCTGTCTTGGCGCAACGCGCGGCAAATGGCGTTGCTGGTGCAGGACCGTCAGTTGCTCGCCTCGGCCGAGATGATGGCCGGACAAGTCGGCTGGCAACAGGACGCCCTGCATGCCGAAACCCCGCCCGCGGCCCTGCAGATGTTCGCCTCGCAGGAGCGCGACCGCGTCTACTTCCAGGTGCTGGCCGCGTCCGGCGAATTACTCGCCGGCTGGCCCGACCTGACCAGCGGTGTGCCGCCGCCCAACGGCATTCCGCAATATCGCAGCATCGACTATCACGGTAAGACACTGCGACTGGTGACGCTCATGCGTCGCCTCTACCGCCATGGTCACTCGATCGCCGTGCTGGTAAGCGTGGCCGAGAGCCGTCACGCCTTCAAGCACCGCATCCTGAGCCTGTGGTGGCCTGCCCTGCTGCATGAGTCCGCCCTGCTGGTGCTGGCGCTGGTGCTCATGCTGATCGGTCTCACCCTCGAGCTACGGCCGCTGTTGCAGTTGCGACGCGATCTGCAGGCACGCGAGATGGATGACCTCACGCCGCTGCGCACAACCGAGTTGCAGCGAGAACTGCAGCCGATTGTCGAGACGATCAACCAGTACGCCACGCGACTGACGAAACAGGTGAACCTGCAAAAGCGCTTTATCGCCGATGCCGCGCACCAATTACGCACGCCGGTTGCCCTTATGAGCACGCAACTCGATTACGCCAGCCATCTCGAGGCCAGTGCGGAACTGAGCGAGACGCTGCAGGCGCTGCGCGTTTGCTCGCGACGCCTGAAGGACCTGATCAACCAGTTGCTCAGCCTCTCGCATGCCGAAGCCAGCCGTGGCGCCAACTTGCCGCGTCAATCAGTGAATCTGCTGGAGCTGGCACAACAAGTGCAGGCCGAGCTCTCGGTGCTGGCCGACGACAAGGGTATCGATCTTGGGCTCGATCCAGCCAGCGCCGATGTGAATGTGATGACACATCCAACACTGTTGCACGCACTGCTCTTCAATCTGGTCGACAACGCCGTGCGCTACACGCCGCGCGGCGGCAACGTAACGCTGCTCGTGGGCTACGCTGGCACACAGGCAAGCGTACGTGTCGACGATACCGGCCCGGGCATTCCGGCGGAAGTGCGGCCGCACGTGTTCGAGCGATTCAGCCGCGGCAACACCTCTGACAACGGTGGGTTCGGCCTTGGCCTGGCAATCGTGAGCGAGGCGGCCAAGGCGTGCGGCGCAAAAGTGGAGTTGCTCGGCCGGCCCGACCAGGCCGGTCTGAGCGCCCTGGTGCAATTGCCGGTCGGTGAGCCGTGACGCTGGACCAGCGCGGCGGTGCGGCCGCGACAGAAAAAGCATGCGGTACGCCTGTGCTGGGGCGAAATAAACATTCCTATAAATTCACGGATGAGACAACGCATGAACAATTTGACACGCATCGTCGGTGCCGCCGCTGTCGCCATCGCGCTGGGAGGCTTCGGCGGCACGGTGCGCGCCGCCGAAAGAATCACCATCATGGTCGGTGGCATCAACAAACTCATTTACCTGCCGGCCATCCTCACTGAGCGCCTGGGCTATTTCAAGCAGGTGGGGTTGAACGTCGATGTCGTGACGGAGCCGGCAGGCGTCAACGCCGAAGACGAAATGATCGCCGGCGCGGTGCAAGGCGTGGTCGGCTTCTATGACCACACCATCGATCTGCAGAGCAAGGGCACCGAAGTCATATCGCTGGTGCAACTGACCAAGACGCCGGGTGAAGTCGAGCTGGTGTCGGCACGAGACGCGACGCACATCAAAACGCCCGCCGACCTCAAGGGCAAGGTGCTCGGCGTAACCGATTTGGGCTCCTCGACCGACTTCCTTACGCAATACCTGATGACTGGCGCCGGGTTCAGCCGCCACGACTACAAGATGGTGGCCGTGAGCGCCGGCACGACCTTTATCGACGCGATGCGCAGCCATCGCATTGCCGCCGGCATGACGACCGACCCGACGGCCGCCGAACTGCTCGCGAGCGGCGAGGCCAAGATATTGGTCGACCTGCGCACTGAAGCCGGCACCCGCGCCGCGCTCGGCGGCGACTATCCGGCCGGCTGCCTCTACATGCCTTCAGCCTGGGTCGAGGGCCATCGCGCCGAAGCCGGCAAGCTGGTGCGCGCTTTCGTCAAGACGCTGCACTACATGCACAGCCACACCGCGGCGCAGATCGTCGAGTTGCTGCCGTCCTCATACTATGGCCGTCGCAAGACGCTCTACACGAGAGCGCTCGAAGCCTTCCTGCCGATGTTCTCGAGCGACGGCCGGATGCCCGCCGATGGCCCGGCCAATGTGCTGCGCCTGCTCTCGACCATCGAGCCGTCGGTCAAGTCAGGCTACGTCGATTTATCCAAAACCTACACATCGGAATTCGTCGACGCTGCCGCACGCTGAAATGCCCGGTGCGGCGGCCATGCCAACGAGCGGACGCGCTGGATTTTCAGGCACCGGAGCCCAACGTCTGCTCGAATAGCTTGAACAGCGCCGTCCAATGCCGCTCGGCAGCCTCTTTGTCGTAGACATTGTGGTCCGGCACCGCGAAGCCGTGCAGCGCGCCCGGATAGGTTTCCACCACGTGCGGCACTTTGGCTTCGGTCAACGCCTGCTCCAGCCGCTGTTTCTGTTCGTCGGGAAACGAACCATCCTCGACCGCGCCGGCCACGTAAATGCGGCCGGTGATCTTGCCGACGAAATGATGAGGGCTGTCCGGATTGTCGGCAGCCAGCCCGCCGCCGTGAAACGACGCCGCCGCGGCGAAACGCTCGGGAAAGGCGCCGGCGGCCGTCAGCGACACATTACCGCCCATGCAATAGCCGGTCGCGCCAAACCGGGGCCCTTTGACGTCGCTGCGCGAGGCCAGATAATCGATAAACGCTGCCGCGTCGGCAACCTTGCGGTCGCGATCGAGGCTCCTCACCTTGGCCATCATCGCGGCCTTCAGCGCCGGGTCGGTGGCCGCCGCCTTCGGCACCATCTGCTCATACGGCCCGTCACGGTAGTAAAGATCGGGCAATAGCACCAGATAACCGCCATCGGCCAGGCGTTGCGCCATCTCCCACAGCGCCGGGCGAATACCGTAACCGTCCATGAAAAAAATCACCCCCGGCCAGGGACCGGCCACACCGGCAGGAGTAAAAACCGAAGCGGGACAAACGCCATCGCGGGTCTTGATACTGACGTCGACACGAGACATGGGATGCTCTCCTACGATTGTTGATTATTCAGCCAATCAGGATAGCACCGGGACGGCAGGTTTGCTGACTGCCCCCCGCGGCCCGCCGGCCCTGGGCCGCTCTCCTGCCGCGCGCGAATGGCATTACACTTGGGCCGAATCGCGCGTTAAACCCGGGTACGGATTCTCCAATATGACCGACATCAGATCAGCCGTTTTCCCCGAACATCTCGCCGTTGTACAAGCCATCTTTCGCGAGTATGCCGACAGTTTGGACATCGACCTGTGCTTCCAGAATTTCGAGGAGGAGCTCGCTGGCCTGCCCGGCAAATACGCCGAACCGCAAGGCCGCGTGCTGCTTGCCTGGCAAGACCACCAGGTCGTTGGCTGTGTGGCGATGCGCCCGCTCGATGCGACGACCTGCGAGATGAAGCGTCTTTTCGTGCGCCCTGCGGGACGTGGCCAACGGCTCGGCCAACGCCTGGCCGAAGCGATCTGCCGCCGTGCCAAACAAGCCGGTTATACGCGCATCCTGCTCGATACGCTGCCGACGATGCAGGCGGCCTTGCGGATCTATGGCGCGCTTGGTTTCAAGGAGATCGCGCCATACACCTTTAATCCGATCGAGGGTGCCAAATACATGGCGCTCGATTTCGCCACGTGTCCCGGCGGTGGCACGTAGGTGCACGGTGCAATCAAGGTTTGACATCCGTTGACGGGTAGCCCGCCATATCACCCGCCTTCAAAAAATCGACAAAAGCCCGCAGCGGCGCCGGCACATGGCGCCGCCCCGGGTAATACAGGAACGGCCCAGAAAAGGATTGCCGCCACGGCGTGAGAATCGGCTCCAGCGCGCCGCTCTCCAGGTGCGGGCGCAGCAATTCCTCGAACAGATGTATCACGCCAACGCCAGCGACGGCGGCATCGATGCTCAACTCGAACGCCGCTGCGGGCCTCACCAGCAAAGGCCCCGGCGGGTCGATTTCAACGACTTCGCCGGCGCGCTCGAATTTCCAGGTCGGTGTTGCTCCGCCGGCGAATTGCACGCGCAAACAGGCGTGCGACAGCAGTTCACGTGGATGCCCGGGCCGCCCGTGCGCATCGAGGTAGCCGGGCGCCGCGGCAGTGGCGAAGCGCTCCACACGCGGGCCGATCGGCACCGCGATCATGTCCTGCTCGAGCCGCTCGTCGTAGCGAATGCCGGCATCGCAGCCGACCGACAGCACATCGACGAAACCATCCTCCACCAGGACTTCCACGCGAATGCCGGGATACGCTTTCAGGAACGCGGTAACGATGCCTGGCAGTATGGTGCGCGCGGCACTCGCCGGCACGTTGAGCCTGAGCGTGCCGGTGGGCTTGTCGCGAAACACGTTCAGCACGTCGAGCGCCGCTTCCATCTCGCCGAACAGCGGCGTCAGCTTGTCGAGCAGGCGCTGCCCTGCTTCGGTCGGCGCGACGCTGCGCGTGGTTCGGTTGAGCAGCCGCAGGCCAAGCTTGGCCTCAAGGCGCCGCACGGCAATGCTCAGGCTCGAGGCGGAAACGCCCGCGATGCGGGCCGCATCGCGAAAACCGCCGGCGCGGGCGACCGAAACGAAAGCCGCGAGATCGTTCAATTCCATGGTTATTGTTCATATTTTTAAACAACCCGTGGAATTTAGACTTATTTATTTAACAAATCAACGCCGCCATACTAAAGCTCTACATTCACTAAGGAGCCCTTCATGCCGCAACTCGATCCCGAGCACACGTTTTCCCTGGCCGGCCGCGCGGTGTGTCGCCTGGGCTACGGCGCCATGCAACTGGCCGGACCCGGCGTATTCGGCCCTCCCAAGGATCGCGCCGCAGCCGTCGCCGTGCTGCGCGAGGCGCTGGCCCTGGGTGTCAACCATATCGATACCAGCGATTTCTACGGGCCGCATATCACCAACCAGATCATCCGCGAAGCGCTCCACCCCTACCCGGACGATCTCGTCATCGTCACCAAAGTCGGTGCCGTGCGCGGCAGCGACGGCGCGTGGCTGCCGGCGGCCGAGCCGGCGGACATCGAGCGCGGCGTGCACGACAACCTGCGCAACCTCGGCCTCGACACCCTCGATGTCGTCAATATGCGCATCATGAAAGACGTTCACGCGCCGAGCGAGGGATCCATTGAAAGGCAAATCACGGCACTGGCCGAACTCCAGCGGCAAGGGCTGGTGCGGCATATCGGCCTGAGCAACGTCACGGCTGCGCAAGTCGCCGAGGCACAACGCATCACGGCAATCGCCTGCGTGCAGAACCACTACAACCTGGTGCATCGCGCCGACGACGAACTGGTCGACTCCCTCGCCAGGCAAGGCATCGCCTACGTACCGTTCTTCCCGCTGGGCGGCTTCACGCCGATTCAATCGTCGGTGTTGGCGCGACTCGCCCAGTCGGTGGGCGCCACGCCAATGCAGCTGGCGCTTGCCTGGCTCCTGCACCGCTCGCCGAACATTTTATTGATCCCCGGCACTTCATCGCTCGCGCATTTGCGCGAGAACCTGAGGGCGGTGCAATGGCGCCTGAACGACACGCTATTGTCCGAGCTCGATGCGATCGGCCAGGGTGGCGGTCCGGCGTAGGCAGGCCAAAGATCCCAAGCCACGTTTGCGGCCCTTGGCAGGCGAACCTACCCACAAACTCGCCGCCCGCGCCGTCATTCATCAATGGTCAATGTTTTTGGCCACCGCCGGATGCCGTCCAAAGCTCCGGCGAGCTCGACCGGCCACCGCGCCCATCTCATTAGACGCAACAGCCCGGGTGCCCGTCATAGCGACACAAACGCATAGGAATGCGACATTTCCAGGGTTTGCGCACCATGACAGCCAGCCGGAATCGCCCGCTTTTCCGTAGCCCCCTGGCCCCACAACACCAAATCTTCTCCGGAAATGCGGCGCGCCGCCTCGAATCCCTTTACACCTGCAAACGGTATCGATAGCATCCTATAACGTGGGAACTCGACCTGCGGCGTTATGCCACACGGCAGTGGCATACGGAATGTGTCGGCAGCTTGATTTTCGTCAATCTGGCGAGAGGCAAAGCCCAAATAATGGCTGGAAACATTTAGGATTTGACTTATCTTCCGTTAGGA
>JAGXBI010000412.1 GCA_018971155.1 Burkholderiales bacterium | reverse complement strand
CGGTGATCAAGAGCGACCGCGCCTACTTCTACGATGCGCCTGCGAGCGCGCAGCATCGCAAAGCCTACATCGTGCGGGGCGACGGCGTCGGCGTGCGTGCCGTGCGGCCGGGTTGGCTCCAGGTGGACTTCCCTGGCGATAAGAGGATGACGTCGGGCTGGATCAAACAGTCCGAGGTATATCCAGCCGAATGATCGAGGCAGCGGGGATGCTGTGGGCAGGCGGTCACTTTTCGTCATATCGCACGCGCCGAAGGTGAACTCGCTTCACGCGTCGGCGCATTTAAAGCGCTTCACAATCAATTATGCGCCGATGCTCGCCACCGTTCCCGTTGGTTCCGATCCGTTTTCAGTGACGTATCTGAGAGTCAAAGGTAACGCACGCCAGCGCGTGGGGATGGGGTCGAAGTCGATCGAATTGCCGGAATCCTCCTCGACGTCAGATGTGCTCGCGGCGATCGACGCACCTGATACCGACACTCGTGTTCAAGGCATCCTATTGCAACATCGCGCGCCAAAGCGGGTTGACGATCAGGCGGGTTCCTTTGCACAAATCCGACGCGCCGAGGACAATGTCCTTGAGAATCTCTTCGGAGGCTGAGCAAGATGGCTAAATTTCAACCGGATGGATGGCATACGGTGACGCCCCGGATCGTCGTGCAGGATCCGGAAAATCTGGTCAAATTCATCAAGAGGGTGTTCCAGGCGCGGGGCGAATTCCGTCTCGGGCTGCCCGCCCAAATGATGATCGGCGATTCCGTCGTGATGGTGAGCGGCGGGGACGGCCTGCGCGATCCGATGCCGGCGTTTCTGTATGTCTACGTTGAAGACGTCGATGCGACCTTTCAGCGAGCGATCGCGGCAAATGCGGTCTCGCTCGAAGTGCCGACCGACTTGCCCTACGGCGACAGGCGAGCGATGGTACGGGATCCGTGGGGAAACACATGGCAAATCGCCACGCATCGCTATGACCTCTCGGATGCCGAGATCCGGTCAAGGCTGGCCAACGAGGGATCGGTCGAAAATTGACAAGCCGAATCGATTTTGGCGTACCGATCGAGAACGGATCCGTCGAAATGCGACGCCGTCGTTTGTCGTATAAGGTAATCACTCCAGGAGACGACCATGCCCCGTTATATGATCCAAGTTCGCGCCACCGCAATGAGCGAAGCTGGCGATTTCCCTGACGACCCTACGCTTGTGCCGCGCATGATGGCCTTCCACGATGAGATGGCCAAGGCCGGCGTGCTGCTCGATGGCGCCGGCCTGCAGCCCAGCAGCCAGGGATTTCGTGTGCAGTATGACGCCGCCGGCCAGGGGTATGTCATCGATGGCCCGTTCGTCGAAACAAAGGAACTGATTGCCGGCTATACGCTAATCGAGGTGCGCTCGCACGATGAAGCACTGGCCTGGGCGCGGCGCTTTCCGGCGCCATTTCCCGGTCAGCCCTGTTGCATCGAAGTACGCCCGCTGATGGGCGGCGTCGACCTGCCGCCCGAGGATGCCGAGCGTATCATCCGCGCACAGCTGGCCAGCATCAAGCGCGGCGGATGAGGCGTCGCATCGAGGCCGACGAGGCGGGCGGCGACGCGTTGCGCTCGATGTTCATTGCGTGCCACCCCACGCTAGAAATTGCGCGCCAGGCCGACCATGAACATGTCCTGGTCCTTGTCGGTTCGGGTCGCGACCCGGTTGAAGCGCAGGCTTGCCGCCCAATCGTGCGTGACCTGATAGCTCACCTGTGTGCTGAACAAGGCATTGAGTCTCGCCTTTCTCGAGACCTCGTCCCGGTCATACGAGAGATAGGGGCCGACACCCGCCGAAATTGACCATTTGCTGCCGATCGGCGCGACATACCAGAATTGTGCTGCCACGCCTCTTCGGCCCGCGACGCCGTTGTTGCCTTCATACACGAGACTCGCCGAATAAGCCCACGCATTGCCGAGCGGCCGCTTGAGTTCGACCATATACCCCTTTTCCATCGGCACCTGGGGATGGTTCGTCTGCGACGTTCCGGCCCACACGCTGAGCTGCGTCTTGCCGTCCGAAAACGCCGGGTGGGGATTGCCGCCGAAATCCGAGCCGATGCCGAAGAGGGCCATATCGGAGGCGTGTCCGCCAATCATCTGGACGTGGTTGTACTGCATCTTTAGGAAGAAGCGATTGGGAACGAGGTAATACCGCACCGCCGCCGAGGTGAGCAAGCCCCATCGCTTGTCATTGCGCGGCTGGTTGTCGACACTGGTCGTGTCCATGCTGAAGTACGGCCCGGCCGACAATTCGAGTACCAAACGATCGCTGACGGGCCAACGCAACGAACCCAGGGCAGCGAAGCCGTCACGGTGATGATTGGTGGGATGCCCCTCGTTCAGATATGCGAGGTAGACGGAGAGATAGTCATTCAAGGCGTCGCCAAAGCCGACTTCGTAGGCACGCCAATGCATATCGCCACCTTCGGTCGCGCGTCCGTCGCCATAGACGGCGAAAACGTCGATCGTTCTTTTCGCTGGCGTGAACCCGGCCGGCAAGCTTGAAGTACTGTCCTGGGCCTGCGCTATGCCCGCACCTGCCAAGCTTGCCAGAGCGACGATCGAGCCTGTCAGGACGAAGCGCGAATAGATTCGACGGCACTGCCACATAT
>JAGXBI010000411.1 GCA_018971155.1 Burkholderiales bacterium | reverse complement strand
GCCCATGCCGAGCTGCCGTCCATGTTCGTCGATCACCTTGAAGTTCATCGACAAATGCGCCGGCAGCGTCTCCAGTTTGAAATCGGCGCTTTTGAGCTGCGTCGTGGTTCGCTCGCGCACGTCGGCGATCAGCGCATCGAGCAGCGCGCCCTTGGGCTCGCCCGCCCGTTCGACAAAATCGGCCGCATATTCGGGCAACGGAACGCAATGACGACGCAACTTCTGCGGCAGCGACTTGAGCAGCAGATGCACCTTCTCCTTGAGCATGCCGGGCACCAGCCACTCGGTACGGCGTGCATCGACCTGATTGAGCGCGAACAGGGGGATGCTCAGCGTCACGCCGTCGCGCGGCGAACCCGGTTCGAAATGATAGGACAGTGCCATCTCGATACCCGCCAGCGTGATTTTCTTGGGGAACAGTTCGGTGGTGACGCCGGCCGCCTCGTGCCTCATCAGATCCTCGCGCACCAAAAACAGTAACTTCGGCTGCTGGCGCGACGCCTCCCGGTACCAACGCTCGAGCGTCACACCCTGCGAGATATCGGGCGGCAAGTGGCGGTCATAAAAGGCGTAAATCAACTCGTCGTCCACCAGCACATCCTGGCGCCGTGATTTATGTTCGAGCTGCTCGATCTCCGCCATCAGCTTGCGGTTGTGCGTGAAGAATGGCAAACGCGTCTCGAACTCGCCGTCGACCAGTGCTGCGCGAATAAAGATCTCGCGGGCCCGCTTCGGATCCTGCGGGCCGAAGTGGATCCGGCGTCGCGCATAAACTGTCAAGCCATACAGGGTCGCACGCTCGAACGCGGTAACCTGCGCGGCCTTCTTTTCCCAATGCGGGTCCGACAGCGATTTGCGCAGCAAATGGCCGCCCACGCGCTCCAGCCACTCCGGCTCGATGCGCGCGATGCAGCGAGCGAAAAGCCGGCTGGTCTCGACCAGCTCGGCGGCAACCACCCACCGGCCGGCCTTCTTGAGCAGCGGCGAGCCAGGCCAGATATGAAACTTGATGCCGTGCGCGCCCAGGTAATACGGCTCATCGTCGGCCTTGCAGCCGATATTGCCGAGCAAGCCCGCGAGCAGCGCCAGGTGAATCTGTTCGTAGGTCGCTTCGGTCTCGTTGAGCCGCCAGCCCTGCTCGCGCACGACGGTCAGCAACTGGCTGTGCACATCGCGCCATTCGCGCAGCCGCAACTGGGAAACGAAATTATCGCGACAGGCCTGCGCCAGCAGGCGGTTCGACTTCTTGTGAGCGACCGCCTCCTCGAACCAGCGCCACAGTTTCAGCCAGGAGAGAAACTCCGACTTCTCGTCGACGAATTTACGGTGCGCCTGGTCGGCGGCGTCCTGGGCGTCGATCGGCCGATCGCGCGGATCCTGCACCGACAGTCCGCTGGCGATGATCAGTACTTCGCTCAGCGCCGACTGATCGCGCGCGGCGAGGATCATGCGCCCCACGCGCGGGTCCAGCGGCAAGCGGGCCAGCTCACGGCCGAGCGGGGTCAGCAGGTTGTCATCGTCGACCGCGCCGAGCTCCGCGAGCAACTGATACCCGTCGGCCACCGCGCGCGGCGGCGGCGGTTCGATGAACGGGAACGACTCGACCTTGGCCAGGCGCAGCGCCTGCATGCGCAGAATCACCGCGGCCAGCGACGAGCGCAGGATTTCCGGATCGGTGAAGCGCGCCCTCGCCTGATAGTCGGCTTCTTCATACAGCCGGATGCAAATCCCGTTGGCGACCCGCCCGCAGCGGCCTGCGCGCTGGTTCGCCGCAGCCTGCGAAATCGCCTCGATCTGCAACTGCTCGACCTTGTTGCGGTACGAGTACCGCTTGACCCGCGCCAGGCCGCTATCGACCACATAGCGGATGCCCGGCACGGTCAGCGAGGTTTCCGCCACATTCGTCGCCAGCACGATGCGGCGCGCATTCGACGGTTTGAAAACGCGTTCCTGCTCGGCCGCCGACAGGCGGGCGAACAGCGGCAGAATCTCGGTATGCGGCGGGTGGTGCTTGCGCAGCGCTTCGGCCGCCTCACGAATTTCCCGCTCGCCAGGCAAAAACACCAGAACGTCGCCCGGACCCTCGCGGCACAGCTCGTCGACCGCATCGACCAGGCCATCGATCAGATCGCGCTCCCGGTCGCGCTGCGCGGCCCGGCCGCTCTCCGCGGGGTTGCCGCTATCTTCCTGGATCGGCCGGTAGCGCACCTCCACCGGATACAGGCGCCCACTGACCTCGATCACCGGCGCCGGCTCGACCTCAGCGTTCTGGCCGCCGCCGGATCGGCCGAAATGCCGCGCAAAGCGGTCCGCGTCGATCGTCGCCGAGGTGATGATCAGCTTGAGATCGGGCCGCCTGGGCAGCAACTGCTTCAGGTAGCCGAGCAAAAAATCGATGTTCAGGCTGCGCTCGTGGGCCTCGTCGATAATGATCGTGTCGTAGGCGCGCAGCAATGGGTCGGACTGCGTCTCGGCCAGCAAAATGCCGTCCGTCATCAACTTGACCGACGCCCCCGGCGCCAGCGTGTCGTTAAAGCGCACCTTGAAGCCGACCACCTCGCCCAGAGGCGTGTTCAGCTCTTCGGCAATGCGCCGCGCAGTCGCCGACGCGGCAATGCGGCGCGGTTGCGTATGACCGATCAGCCCC
>JAGXBI010000063.1 GCA_018971155.1 Burkholderiales bacterium | reverse complement strand
CGAGCCGGTCGACGGCGAGCGCTACATCTGGTGGAATTTCGTCTCGTCCGATCGCGCGCGCATCGAAGCGGCCAAGGCCGACTGGCAGGCCCAGCGCATGGGGCAGGTGCCGGGCGAGACCGAATGGATCCCGCTGCCGGAGCGCCGCTGAGGCGCGACGCGGCGGCTGTCGAATGGCGAAACGGCAGCCTTGAATTATTGTTTCGCAAGGCAATGGAGTGCTCATGATCGATACCAATCAAGCGAATTTTGACATCGACGTGATCGAAGCGTCGCACCGGGTTCCGGTGCTGGTGGATTTCTGGGCGCCATGGTGCGGCCCATGCCGGGCGCTCGGCCCGCTGCTGGAAAAGCTCGAAGCCGCGGACGGCGGTCGCTGGAGGCTGGTCAAGATCAATTCCGACGAAAACCAGGAATTAGCGGTGCGGTTCGGAGTCCGCAGTATTCCCTTCGTTGCTGCATTCGTCGACGGCGCGATGGTCGATCAGTTCGTCGGCGCGCTGCCTGAAGGCCAGCTGCGCGCTTTTCTCGACCGCCTGGTGCCCGATCCCAGCGAAATCGAGCGTCGCCGGGCCAAGGCGGCGCTTGCCGAGGGCGACGCCGAGACCGCACTGGAGGCGCTGCAGGCGGCGCTGGCGCTCGACCCCGGGCATGACGAGGCGCGGCTCGACCTGATCGAGCTGCTGTTGAATCAGCATCGGCTCGATGCCGCCCGTCAGGAGGTCGCGTTGTTGTCGCCGAAGATTACCGGTGGTTATGACACGCGTTTTAGCGCGCTGCAGACACAGCTCATGGCAGCGGAGCAGGCCGCGGCCCTGCCCGATCCGGCGACGCTGGCGCAACGCGTGGCCGCTCACCCCGACGATTTGCAGGCCAGATTCGACCTGGCCAATCGGCATATCGCGGCGCGCGACTTCGAGGCGGCGCTCGAGCAGTTGCTGGCGATCGTGCAGCGCGACCGCGGTTTCGGCGACGACGCGGCGCGCAAGACGATGTTGTCGGTGTTCGACCTGATGGGCGAGCCCGAGCGGGTCGCCGCCTGGCGCCGCAAGCTTGCCAGCGCGCTGAATTAAGCCTCGCCATGGCCCGGCTCATATTCTTTTGCGGGCACGCCGGCACCGGCAAGACCACGCTGGCCAAGCGCCTGATCGGCCCGCTGATGCAGCGAACCGGCGAGTCGTTTTGCCTGCTCGACAAGGACACGCTGTACGGCAACTACAGCGCCGCGGTGATGGGCGCCTTGACAGGCGACCCGAACGACCGCGACAGTCCGACCTATCTGCGGTTGCTGCGCGACCCGGAGTACGCCGGGCTGCTCGACACCGCTCGCGAGAATCTGGCGCTCGGCGTGAACGTCCTGGTGGTCGGGCCATTGTCGCGCGAAATCAGAAATCGCCAGCTGTTCGATCGTGCCTGGCTGGGCATCGGGGCCGACGTGCGATGGCGGGTGCTGTGGGTGGATTTGCCCGAGTCGCTGGCGCGCGAGCGCATCAGCGCGCGCGGCAATCCGCATGACGCGTACAAGCTTGCCCACTGGGACGAATATCGTCAGCGGCGCTTCGTGCCCGACGCCGTTACCTTTCCCGAACTCCTTCATTTCGATAACAGCGCGCCCGGCGCGGCCGACTACGCGGCGTTGCTCGATGCGCTAGTGGCGCTGTAACGCCGGGCGACGTCTGGCCGATCTGCGGCGTTTACGGTTTTTTTACGCCGCGCCCGTCGAAATTATCCCTATCTTTACGCCTGGCCCGATATCGTCCTGACATCGGTCGTGGCGCCCCATTTGCCGAGTTGCGTGGGCCGCTGTGTCGACCGCTCATCGAGAAACACGGACAAGGCTATGGACTGGATCTATCTCGGCTTGCTGGCGCTCTTCACGGCGCTCACCGTTTGGCTGGTGACACTGTTTGGCCGCGCGGAGGGCAGACGATGAACTGGATGTATTTGATCAGCGGCGCGCTCACGTTGCTGCTGCTGGTGTATCTCGTTTATGCGCTGTTTTGGCCGGAGAAGCTCGCATGACGACTAACGCATGGTTGCAGCTCGGTGCCTATCTGCTGGTGCTGCTGGTGCTCGCCAAGCCGCTGGGCACCTACATGGCGGCGGTGATCGGCGGCGAGTCGCGTGTCAATCGCTGGTTTGGCGGCCTCGAGCGCAGCCTGTACCGCGCCTGCGGCATCGACCCGACGCAGGAGATGAACTGGCGTGTCTATGCGGTCGCGCTGATCGGCTTCAACGCGCTGGGGGCGCTGGCCGTCTATGTGCTGCAGCGCTGGCAGGGCTGGCTGCCGCTCAATCCGCAGGGTCTCGGGCCGATCAGCCCCGATTCGTCGTTCAATACAGCGGTCAGTTTCGTCACCAACACGAATTGGCAGGGCTATAGCGGCGAGACTACCATGACGTACCTCACCCAGATGCTCGGTCTGGCGGTGCAGAATTTCCTCTCCGCCGCGACCGGGATCGCCGTGGTGATTGCCTTGATTCGCGGCTTCGCCCGCCATACGGCGCAGACCATCGGCAACTTCTGGGTCGATCTGACGCGCATCACCGCATATATCCTGCTGCCGCTGTCGATCGGGCTGGCCGTGCTGCTGATGAGTCAGGGCGTGATTCAGAACTTCGATCGATACCAGACGGTGTCGACGTTGCAGGCCACGCATTACGACCAGCCGAAATTGGACGCAACCGGCAATCCCGTGCTCGATGCCGCCGGCAAACCGGTCAGCACGCCGGCGGTGACCGGCACGCAGTTGTTGCCGATGGGGCCGGTCGCCTCGCAGGAGGCGATCAAGATGCTCGGTACCAACGGAGGCGGCTTCTTCAACGCGAATTCGGCGCACCCGTACGAGAACCCGACACCGCTGTCGAACTTCCTTGAGATGCTGGCGATTTTCCTGATTCCGGCCGGCTTGTGCCATACGCTGGGCCGCATGATTGGCGACAGGCGGCAGGGCTTGGCGATTCTGGCAGCGATGACGATCGCGTTTACCGGCGCGGCCTGCCTGACGATCAGCGCGGAGCAGGCCGGCAATCCGCTGTTGAGCGCGGCCGGCGCCGATCAGAGCGTCAGCGCGCTGCAACCGGGCGGCAACATGGAGGGCAAGGAAACGCGTTTCGGCATCGTCGACACGGGCCTGTTCGCCACCGTGACGACGGCCGCATCGTGCGGCGCGGTCAACGGCATGCACGACTCCTTCACGCCGCTGGGCGGCATGGTGCCGTTGTTGCTGATCCAACTGGGCGAGGTGATTTTCGGCGGCGTCGGCTCAGGGCTCTACGGCATGCTGGTGTTCGCCATGCTGGCGGTGTTCGTGGCGGGGCTGATGATCGGCCGCACGCCGGAGTATCTCGGCAAGAAAATCGAGTCGTTCGAAATGAAGATGGTGTCGGTGGCCGTCCTGATGACGCCGCTGCTGGTGCTGCTCGGCACCTCGCTTGCCGTGCTGGTCGGTGCCGGCAAGGCCGGCGTGGCCAATCCCGGCACGCACGGCTTTTCGGAAATCCTGTACGCCTTCAGCTCGGCCGCCAACAACAACGGCAGCGCATTCGCGGGCCTGTCGGCCAATACGCCCTTCTATAACGTGACGCTCGCAATCGCGATGTGGTTCGGCCGCATGTGGGTGATCGTGCCGGTGCTGGCGATGGCTGGCGCGCTCGCGCGCAAGAAGCGCATCGCCCCGACCAGCGGCACCTTGCCCACGCACGGGCCGCTGTTTGTCGTGCTGCTGCTGGGCACGCTGCTGCTGGTCGGCGCGTTGACGTATGTGCCGGCCCTGGCCCTGGGCCCGATCGCCGAGCATTTGCAAATGCTCGGCGTGCACTGAATTTGAGGAGTGTCATGAATCAATCATCCACGACGGGCGCCGCACTGCCGTCGAAATCCGTTGCGCGCGCCATGTTCGACGCCCCGATCTTGCGTGCCGCGGTCGTCGATTCGTTCCGCAAACTCGACCCGCGGGTACAAGCCCGCAATCCGGTGATGTTTGTCGTCTATGTCGGCAGCATCCTGACCACGGCACTGCTGGCCATGGCCGTCGCCGGCCATGGCGAGGCGTCGTCCGGCTTTATCCTCGCGGTGGCCCTGTGGCTATGGTTCACGGTGCTGTTCGCCAATTTCGCCGAGGCGCTGGCCGAGGGCCGCAGCAAGGCGCAGGCGGCTTCGCTGCGGCATGCCAAGAAGAACGTTGCGGCCAAGAAGATCAACGGCACCGCGCGCGACGATGAAATCATGATGATCGACAGCGCCAGCCTGCGCAAGGGCGACTGCGTGCTGGTCGAGGCTGGCGATACGATGCCGGCCGACGGTGAAGTCATCGACGGTGTCGCCTCGATCGACGAGAGCGCCATCACCGGCGAATCGGCGCCGGTGATTAGGGAGTCGGGCGGCGATTTCACGGCGGTGACCGGCGGCACGCGCGTGCTGTCCGACTGGCTGGTGATGCGCGTGACGGCCAATCCCGGCGAATCGTTCCTCGATCGGATGATCGCCATGGTCGAGGGCGCCAAGCGCCAAAAGACGCCCAATGAGATCGCCCTGACGATTCTGCTGGTGGCCCTGACGATCGTGCTGCTGCTGGCCACGGCCACGCTGCTGCCGTTCTCGCTGTTCAGTGTCGAAGTCACCAGGCTCGGTGCCCCGGTGACGATCACCGTGCTGGTCGCACTGCTGGTATGCCTGATACCGACCACCATCGGCGGGCTGCTGTCGGCCATTGGCGTGGCCGGCATGAGCCGCATGATGCAATCGAACGTGGTCGCCACGTCCGGGCGGGCGGTCGAGGCCGCCGGCGACGTCGACGTGCTGTTGCTGGACAAGACCGGCACGATCACGCTGGGCAATCGCCAGGCATCGGGGTTTTTTCCGGCGCCGGGCGTGACCGAGCAAGCACTGGCTGACGCGGCCCAGTTGGCCTCGCTGGCCGACGAAACCCCCGAGGGGCGCAGCATCGTCGTGTTGGCCAAGCAGCGCTTCAACTTGCGGCAGCGGGAAATGAATGCGCTGCATGCGGTGTTCATCCCGTTTACGGCGCAAACGCGCATGAGCGGCGTCGATCTGGCCGAGCGCAGGATCCGCAAGGGAGCGGCCGACGCCGTGCGCCAATACGTGCTGGCGGCCGGCGGCATCTATCCGGGGCCGGTGTCGGCGGCGGTCGACGACGTGGCGCGGCGTGGCAGCACGCCGCTGGTGGTCGCCGAGCATACCGACGAGGGCGCGCGCGTGCTCGGCGCGATCGAGCTCAAGGATATCGTCAAGGGCGGCATTCGGGAGCGCTTTGCCGAACTGCGCCGCATGGGGATCAAGACGATCATGGTGACGGGCGACAACCGCCTGACCGCCGCCGCGATTGCCGCCGAGGCGGGGGTGGACGACTTCCTGGCCGAGGCCACGCCCGAGACCAAGCTGGCCACGATCCGTCAGCACCAGGCCGAGGGCAAGCTGGTGGCGATGACCGGGGACGGCACCAACGACGCGCCGGCCCTTGCACAGGCCGATGTCGCCGTGGTGATGAACACCGGCACGCAGGCGGCCAAGGAAGCCGGAAACATGGTCGATCTCGATTCGAATCCGACCAAGCTGATTGAAATCGTCGAGATCGGCAAGCAGATGCTGATGACTCGCGGCAGCCTGACGACCTTCAGCATCGCCAACGACGTGGCGAAGTATTTCGCCATCATTCCGGCGGCATTCGCCACCACCTATCCGCAACTCAACGCGCTCAACGTGATGCACCTTGCGAGCCCCGCCTCGGCCATCATGTCGGCGGTGATTTTCAATGCGCTCGTGATCATTTTCCTGATCCCGCTGGCGCTCAAGGGCGTGGTCTACCGGCCGTTGGGCGCAACTACGCTGCTGCGCCGCAATCTCCTGATCTATGGCCTGGGCGGCATCGTCGTGCCGTTCATCGGCATCAAACTGATCGACATGGTGTTGAGCCTGCTTGGCTTGACGTGATTTTTGTACCCGCTTAGGCATTCACATGAAAACTCTCTGGCGACCGATGGCGACACTGTTCGTCGCGTTGAGCCTGCTCACAGGCGTGCTGTATCCGCTGCTGATAACCGGTATCGGCCGCGCGGCATTTGCGCGGCAGGCCGCGGGCAGCCTGGTGTACCGCGACGGGCGGCCGATCGGCTCGACGTTGATCGGTCAAAATTTTGACCGACCCGGCTACTTCTGGGGACGGCTTTCGGCGACCGCGCCGATGCCCTACAACGGCGACGCCTCGGGCGGCTCCAATGACGGACCGCTGAATCCGGCGCTGGTGGCGGCCGCGAAAGCGCGCATCGCGGCGCTGCGAGCCGCCGATCCGGGCAATACCGCGCCGGTCCCGGTGGATCTGGTGACCGCCTCGGGCAGCGGCCTCGACCCGCAGATCAGTCCGGCCGCGGCCGACTATCAGGCCGCGCGCGTGGCCCGCGCCCGGCACTTGCCGCTGGCCGAGGTGCAGGCGCTGATCCGGCGCTATACGGCGGGACGGCAGTTGGGCATACTGGGCGAGCCGACGGTCAATGTGCTGGCGCTGAATCTGGCGCTCGATGCGCTCGGCGCGAAAAGCGCCGGCTGACGCGCGTGTGCGGACTCTCTCTCATTACCCGATTTCATGGAACGTCCCGATCCCGATGAGCTGCTCGACAAGTTGCAGCGCGACGAAGCCAGGCAGCGGCGCGGGTATTTGAAGGTATTCTTCGGCGCCTGTGCCGGGGTGGGGAAAACCTATGCGATGCTGCTCGCCGCGCGCAAGCTGCGTGACGAGGGGAGCGACGTGGTGGTCGGGATCGTCGAGACGCATGGACGGGAAGAGACCGCGCGACTGCTCGACGGGCTCGAATCGATAGCGCCGCGGCAGGTCGATTATCGTGGCCGCCGCATGAGCGAATTCGACCTGGACGCGACGCTGGCCCGCCATCCTGCGGTGGTGCTGATCGACGAGCTGGCGCACAGCAACCTGCCGGGTTCGCGCCACCTCAAGCGCTGGCAGGATGTCGAGGAATTGCTCAGCGCGGGCATCGACGTCTACACCACGGTCAACGTGCAGCACCTGGAGCGGCTCAATGACGTGATCGGGCAGATCACTGGCATTCGCGTATGGGAGACGGTGCCCGACCGGGTGTTCGATCTGGCCGACGAAGTCAAGCTGGTCGACCTGCCGCCCGAGGAGTTGCTCGAACGCTTGCGTGAGGGGAAGGTGTATCTGCCACATCAGGCCGAAAACGCGATCCGCAATTTCTTTCGCAAGGGCAATCTGATCGCATTGCGCGAACTGGCCTTGCGCCGCACGGCCGATCGCGTCGACGCGCAGATGCGCGAGTATCGCGCCGACCAGTCGATCAGCCGCGTATGGCAGGCACGCGAGCGCCTGCTGGTCTGCGTCGGCCCAGGGCCCGAGGCGGCCACGCTGGTGCGTTCGGCCGCCAGGCTGGCCGCCAGCCTGAAGGCCGACTGGCTCGCGGTGTACGTGGAGACGCCGCGCCTGCAGCGCCTGCCGGCGTCGCGCCGGGATCCCGCGATCAGGGCGCTCAAGCTGGCTCAGGAACTGGGCGCGGAGACTACGGCACTCGACGGCGCCGACGTGGCGGCGACGCTGCTCGGCTATGCGCAGGTGCGCAACGTGTCGAAGCTGGTGCTCGGCGCGTCGTCCGCCCGCCGGCGTTGGCAATTCTGGCGCAAGCCGTTGTCGGAGCAACTGGCGCAGCGGTCGACCGAATCCGACGTGTACGTGATCCGGCGCGATCTCGGGCACGCTCCCCAGACGCCCGGGACGGAGGCGGGCGCCGAGAGCGGCCTCTTCGGCGAAATGCCGCAAGCCAGGTGGGGCAGCCCGCTGCGGGCTTATGGCTGGGCGGCGGCGGCGTGCGGGGCGATGACGCTGGTGGCCGCGACGCTGGTGCCGTTTCTCGATCTGTCGAATGTCGTCATGCTGTATTTGCTGTGCGTGATCCTGGCGGCGCTGCGCCTGGGGCGGGGGCCGAGCGTGCTGATCTCGTTTCTGAGCGTGATGGCGTTCGACTTCTTTTTCGTGCCGCCGAAACTTTCGTTTTCGGTCTCGGACACCCAATACCTGTTGACCTTCGCGGTGATGCTGACGGTGGCGCTGGTGACCAGCCATCTGACCACCAGCCTGCATCTGCAGGCGCGGGTGGCGACCTGGCGCG
The DNA here is from genome assembly GCA_018971155.1 of Burkholderiales bacterium. Classification (GTDB taxonomy): domain Bacteria; phylum Pseudomonadota; class Gammaproteobacteria; order Burkholderiales; family Burkholderiaceae; genus Pandoraea. The sequence continues at coordinate 5,408 of JAGXBI010000063.1, read as the reverse complement.
AGCGGCGCACGGCTGCGATGTACGCGATGGCGCGCGAGTTGGCCGCGGCGCTGACCACCGCACAGATTCTGGAGATCGGCGAGCGCCACGTGCGCGAAGTGTTTCAGGCGCGGGTGGCACTGCTGCTGCCCGACAGCAGCGGGAAGGTCCGCCAGCCGGTCGAGGATGCCGACCCGGCCCACCTGCCGGCCCATCTCGACGAAGACGTTGCGCAATGGGTGTACGACCAGCAAAAGCCCGCCGGCATGGGCACTGATACGTTGCCAGCCGCCGATGCGCTGTACGTGCCGCTGCGCGCGCCGATGCGCACGCGCGGCGTGCTGGCGCTGGCGCCCCAGAACGCCCGGCAGTTGGCGGTGCCCGAGCAGCAGCGCCTGCTCGATACGTTCGCCGCGCAGATCGCCCTGGCGCTCGAGCGCGTGCATTACGTGGAGATCGCTCAGGACGCGCTGGTCAATATGGAGTCCGAGCGCCTGCGCAATTCGTTGCTATCGGCGATTTCCCACGACCTGCGCACGCCGCTGACCGCCATCGTGGGCTTTGCAAGCATGCTCGCGCGCGACGAGCACTTGCCGAATCAGACGCGCGCCGAATTGATCGACGCGTTGTACGAAGAAGCGCTGCGTATGAACGGGCTGGTCACGAACCTGCTCGACATGGCCCGGCTGCAGGCCGGCGGCGTGCCGCTGAACAAGCAATGGCAGATGCTCGAAGAGGTGATCGGCACGGCGCTGCGGGCTTGCCGGCTGCCGCTGGCCGGCCATCACGTCAAGGTGATGCTGGCGCCGGGATTGCCGCTGCTCAATTTCGACGCCGTGCTGCTCGAGCGCCTGTTCACCAACCTGCTGGAGAACGCGGCCAAGTACACGCCGCCGGGCTCGAGCATCGACATCGACGTGCGGCGCGATGGCGATCAGGTGCTGGCCACCATTACCGACAATGGGCCGGGGCTGCCGCCGGGCATGGAGACGCGCATATTCGACAAGTTCACGCGCGGCGAAACCGAGTCGGCCAAGCCGGGTGTTGGATTGGGGTTGGCGATTTGCCGGGCTATCGCCGAGGCCCACGGCGGTAAAATCAAGGCCGAGAATCTTGCCGGCCGCGGCGCGAGGTTTATCCTGAGCCTGCCGATCGAGCCGATGCCGACCGAGATGGATGTCGCCGCTTGGTCGGGCGAGTCGCCCACTGAATTCCAGTCACCTGCAAGCGAACATGAGTGAGCCGTCAGTGTCGGTGGTGGTCATCGAAGACGAAAAGCAGATCCGCCGCTTTCTGCGGGCTTCGCTCGAGGCCGAGGGCATGCAGGTCCATGAGGCCGACACAGGGCGCCAGGGCCTGATCGAGGCGGCCACGCGCAAGCCGGATCTGGCGATCGTCGACCTGGGACTGCCCGATATCGACGGGCTCGAGGTCATCCGGGAACTGCGCACCTGGAGCGCGTTGCCGATCATCGTCCTGTCGGCGCGCAGCGAGGAGCGCGAGAAGGTCGCGGCGCTGGACGCCGGGGCCGACGATTATCTGAGCAAGCCGTTCGGCGTGTCGGAATTGCTGGCACGCATCCGCGCCCAGTTGCGCCGGCATTATCGCGCCGGCAGTGCGTCCGAGGCACAGGGCGAGTCGTTCGCCTTCGGCGACATCGAGCTTGACCTGGTGCGGCGCCGCGTCGTGCGTGGCGGCGTGGCGATCCACCTCACGCCGATCGAGTACCGCCTGCTCGTTACACTGGTGCGCCACGCCGGGCGTGTGTTGACGCACCGCCAATTGCTCAAGGAGGTGTGGGGGCCGTCGCACGTCGATAGCAATCACTACCTGCGCATCTACATGGGACACTTGCGGCAAAAGCTCGAGGCCGATCCGGCTCAACCGAGGCATATCCTGACCGAGACGGGCGTGGGCTACCGGCTCGAGCTCGACGCCTAGCCCCCCGGGTTTGCTAGAATGTGCCCGGTTCGTTCGGCGCGCAACGAACCGGCGGCGGGATGACCCGTGCGTCGTCTCGTCATACGCGGGGACAGCCCCGGATTTTCAGTCGGAGGCTGTCATGGCCTGGATTCTCCTTCTCCTCGCCGGTTGCTTCGAAGTCGCCTGGGCCGTCGGCCTCAAATATTCGCACGGCTTCTCCCGGTTCTGGCCGTCCACATTCACGATCATCGGCATGGTGGCCAGCGTTTGGCTGCTGGCGCTGGCCATGCGCACGCTGCCGCTGGGCACCGCTTATGCGATCTGGACCGGCATCGGCGCAATCGGCTCGTTCGCGCTGGGCATCGTGCTGTTCGGCGAAGCGCTCAGCGCGGCACGCCTGGGCAGCGCGGTGCTGATTTTCGCAGGGCTGATCGGCTTGAAACTATCGGCCGCGTAGCGCGATTCGGGCCCGTGCCCGGCGTGGCAAGCCTCCGAGTGTTGCCGATAGCATGAAAACCGGTCGAATAGCGCCTGCACGCCGCGCCCAGCGGGAGCATAATGAAATGCATGTAGGCCTCCTCGCGAGAGAATCATGCTCGAATCCATTGCACTCGGCGCCGGCTTGTCCTGGGCCAGCGGTCTGCGGCTGTATCTGACCGTGTTTTGCGCCGGCCTGCTGGCTCGGCTGGGGTGGCTGCATTTGCCGCCCACGCTCGAGGTCCTGAGTTCCTCGTGGGTGATCGGGCTGGCGGGCCTGCTGGCCGTGGTGGAGTTTTTCGCCGACAAGATTCCCGTGGTCGATACCGTATGGGACGCAGTTCACACCTTCATCCGGATTCCGGCCGGCATTTTGCTGGCCGCCGGCGCCATGGGGCAGATCGATCCGGTGGTGACGGTGACCGCTGGGCTGCTGGGCGGTGCCCTGGCCGGCACCTCGCACCTGACCAAGGCGGGTACGCGCGCCCTGATCAACACCTCGCCCGAGCCGCTTTCCAACCTGGCCGCTTCGGGGGTCGAGGACGTCTCGGCGCTGGGTGGATTGAGTCTGGCGTTCTTCTCTCCACTGTTGTTCCTGTTGCTTCTGCTGCCGTTTTTGCTGCTGGCGGCCTGGTGGCTGCCCCGGCTGTGGCGCGGCTGGCGCAGCGCGATCAGCCTGGTCCGGCCGCGGCATGAGGGCGGCGGTTTCCGGGCCTGATGCCGCGATGAATTTTCCGGGGTTGGCGCGCCAGGCCTGGCGCATGTTGCGGCGCGACTGGCGCGCGGCCGAGTTGCATTTGCTGTCGGTGGCATTGGTGCTGGCGGTGGCTGCCCTGTCCAGCGTCGGCTTTCTGGCTGATCGCATGAGACTCGGTTTGGCGCAGGACGCGCACCAGATGCTGGGCGCGGATCTGGTCGTGCGCGGCGATGCGCCGCTGGCGCCCGAATTCGCCCAACATGCCACGCAGCTTGGGCTGCGAACTGCCCAAACCGCGGTTTTTCCCAGTATGGTCACTGCCGTGCCGGCCGATGGCGGGGAGGCTCCCGACCGGCTGGTGTCGCTCAAGGCGGTTTCGTCAGGCTATCCATTGCGCGGCCAATTGCGTATCGCGCGCACTCCCGGGGACTCGTCATCGGCCGGCGTGGCTGCCGATGGCATTCCCGCGCCGGGTACCGTGTGGGTCGACCGGGCATTGCTCGAGGCGCTGCACTTGCAGCTTGGCGGCACCGTCCGGATCGGTACCCGCTCGTTCGTCGTCGGCGCACGCATCACGCGCGAGATGGATCGCGGCTTCGGATTCAGCAGTCTCGCGCCGCGCGTGATGATGCGCCTCGACGAGTTGCCGTCGACTGGCCTGGTGCAATTCGGCAGCCGCATTACCTATCGGTTGCTGGTCGCCGGTGCAAGCGTGCCGATGGCGGCGTATCAGCGCTGGGCCGAGCCGGCGATCCGGACGCAGCGGGGCGTACAGCTCGAAACCCTGCAGGGGCAGCCGCAAATGCAGCAAACCCTGGAGCGGGCCGATCGCTTCCTGTCGCTGGTCGCGCTGCTGGCCGCCGTACTGGCTGCCGTGGCGATCGGCATTGCCGCGCATCGCTACAGCGCGCGGCATCTGGACAGTTGTGCTGTGATGCGCTGCCTGGGCATTGGGCGCGGGGCTCTGCGCGCCATGGTTGCGCTCGAATTCATCTACCTGGGGGCGGCCGGCAGCGTGCTCGGCGTGCTGGCTGGGTACGTTGTCCATGGGCTGTTGCTGCATCAACTGAGCGGTTTGGTGCCGGCCGATCTGCCGCCGCCGTCGTGGCGGCCGGCGGCGCTGGGCATGGCCAGCGGGCTGTCATTGTTGCTGGGGTTTGCGTTGCCGCCCTTGTTGCCGCTGGCGCGGGTCTCGCCGTTACGGGCCTTGCGTCGCGAGTGGGGCGGTGCAGCGCGTAGCAGCTGGCTGGCCTACGGCCTGAGCGGTCTGGTGTTCGGCGGTCTGCTGCTGTTCGCGGCGCGCAACGTGCGATTGGGCGCGATGGTGGCCGGCGGATTTGTCGGTGGGGCCCTGGTGTTTGGCCTGCTGGCGTGGCTGAGCATCGGCGCGCTGGCGCGGTGGGCGCATCGGCCGCATGCCGCCGGCGGCCGCGGTATTGGCTGGCGGTATGCGATCGCAGGACTGCATCGGCGCGGCCTGGGCAGCGCGCTCCAGGTGGTGGCGTTGACGCTGGGGTTGATGGCTTTGCTGTTGCTGGCCATCACTCGCAATGACCTGATCGCGGGGTGGCGGCAGTCGACGCCGCCGGGCGCGCCCAACCGTTTCGTGATCGACATTCAGACCGGCCAGCAAGCACAGGTGGCCCGGCAATTGCAGGCCGCCGGCATGACCGACGCGAAATTGTGGCCGATGGTCAAGGCGCGCCTGACCGGGATCAACGGGCGGGCCGTGACCGGTGCCAATTACACCGACCCGCGCGCGCGCCGGCTGGCCGAGCGCGAATTCAATCTCTCCTATACGAATGAGCTCCCGCCGGACGACCGCATCGAAAGCGGGCGGTGGTTCGGCGCGGGCGCCGGAGGTCCGCAAATTTCGCTGGAAGCCGGCATCGCGAAAACCCTGGGCGTGAAGCTGGGCGATCACTTGCGATTTGAAGTCGCGGGGCAGGTCATCGAGGCGCCCGTCACCAGTTTGCGCAAGGTGGATTGGGGGTCGATGCGCGTCAATTTCTTCGTTTTGATGCCTCCCAGCGCGCTGCAGGATTTTCCGGCGACCTGGATCACCGCATTTCATCTCGCGCCGGAACAGCAGAACATCGTGGATAATCTGCTGCACGCGATGCCGAATCTGACGGTGATCGATACCGGTGCGCTGCTCGATAAGGTGCAGCACGTCGTGAACCAGGTAATCGATGCCGTGCAGTTGCTGTTCGTATTCACCCTGGCCGCTGGCCTGCTGGTGTTGTACGCGGCGCTGAGCGGCACGCGCGACGAGCGCATGCGCGAGTCCGGGGTGCTGCGCGCGCTGGGCGCGTCGGCGCGCCAAATCGGC
>JAGXBI010000410.1 GCA_018971155.1 Burkholderiales bacterium | reverse complement strand
GCGCGCGCGCCGGCCTGTTCCCCGAGCTCGATGCCGGCTTCGGCCCGACACGCCAGCTCGACTCGCCAGCCTCGCAAGGCCTGCCCGCCGATGCGCAGACCACGCCGTTCACGCTATGGCGTGCCCAGGCCAATGTCTCATATGAGGCGGATCTGTTCGGGCGGGTGCGCGCCACCGTCAGCGCCGCGAGCGCCGACGCTCAGCAAAGCGCCGCGCTGTTCCGCTCGGTGCAATTGGCGCTGCAGGCCGACGTCGCGCAGAATTATTTCGGCTTGCGCGAGCTCGACGCCGAGCACCGCCTGTTCCGCCAGACCGTCGCGCTGCGCGAGCATGCGCTGGATCTGGTCGAGCGGCGCTTCAGGGACGGCGACATCAGCGAGCTCGACGTCGCGCGGGCGAAGTCCGAGCTGGCTTCGGCCCAGGCGGACGAACTCGGTGTAGCGCGCCAGCGAGCGCTGGCAGAACACAGCCTGGCGACGCTGCTGGGTTTGCCGCCGGCCGATTTCTCGCTGCCGCCGCAACCGTTGGTGCCGGTCGGGGTGCGGATACCCGCCGGCCTGCCCTCCGCGCTGCTCGAACGCCGGCCCGACATCGCCGCCGCCGAGCGCGCGATGGCCGCGGCCAACGCGCGCGTGGGCGCGGCGCGCGCGGCCTTTTTCCCGCGACTGGAGATCACCGGAGGGCTCGGCTACGAATCGTCACGCCTGGCCGACCTGTTCAACTGGTCCAGCCGCACCTTCTTGCTCGGTCCGCTGGTCGGTACCATGCTCTCGCTGCCGATCTTCGACGGCGGCCGGCGCGAGGCCGGCGTGGCGCAGGCGCGCGCCCGTTATGAGGAAGACGTGGCGAACTACCGGGAAAGAGTTCTGGTGGCGTTTCGGGAAGTCGAGGACAACCTCGCCAGCTTGCGCATTCTGGCCGACCAGACGCGCGCGCAAAATGCCGCGGTGGCGGCAGCCAGTCGTGCGGCCAAGCTCTCGGGTATGCAGTACCGCGAAGGCGAGGTCAGCTATCTCGACGTGATCGACGCGGATCGCACCGTGCTGCAGGCACGGCGCAGCGCCGTGCAACTCGAGGGCCAGCGCGCGGTGGCCACGGTCAACCTGATCCGCGCACTCGGCGGCGGGTGGGGGCCGGTGCCGCAGGGCGGCCAGACACCGGCGCAGCCCATCGCCGATCATGCGTCGACCCTGGCCGCGCTGCCGCAGCATCGGGCAACCCCTTGAATCGATACTTATGCCGCTGTTGGCATGAAATCGATAAACCCGGTCACGGCCCGCAGGCGGCCATCGGCCGTCAGTCGCCCGAAATCGGTGCCGCCGGCCACGGCGGCGCCGTCGGGCGGCGCGAGTTCCCAGGAAAAACGCACGCAGTCATGGTGCGCATCGATTTCGCCGATACGGCGAAACGCCAGACCGGCGAATTGCGCCTGCACCGCCTGCAGCATCGCATCGATGCCGGCATGCCCGTCGCCCTGCATCAGCGGATCGAGATAGACCGCATCATCGCTCCAGGTCTGCGCGATGAGTTCGCGACGTCGACCGGCATCGGTGGCATTCCAGGTGGCGAAATAACGGTCGACCAGCGAGGCGACATCATGATGCAGAGAGATCGGGTTCATATCGGACTCCATTGAAAATGCAGTCGGGCAGCACGCGTCGGCGCGAGGCGTGAACCATCCCGATGCACGGGTCCATGATCCTGCCGCCATGGTCCACGAGTCGATTACTTGCGAGGTAATGGAAGCATGGCCGGGGGCGCGCTATGATCGCGCCATGACACTCCCTGCCCAAACCGATGCGCCCTCCGTGGGCGGGCTGCTTCGCCAATGGCGTCAGCTGCGCCGCATGAGCCAACTCGATTTGGCCTGCGAGGCCGACATCTCGACCCGCCACCTGAGTTTTGTCGAAACCGGTCGGGCGCAACCCAGTCGAGAAATGCTGCTGCACCTGGCGGAGCAGCTGGCCATGCCGCTGCGCGAGCGCAACAGGCTGCTGATGGCCGGCGGCTACGCGCCGGTATTTGCCGAACGCTCGCTGGACGATCCGGCGATGAGCGCCGCGCGCCAGGCGATCGATCGGGTGCTGGCCGGCCACGAACCCTATCCGGCGCTGGCGATCGACCGGCATTGGACGCTGGTGGCCGCCAATCGCGCGCTCGAATCGTTGATGGCCGGCGTCGACCCCGATTTGCTGAAGGCGCCGGTCAATGTGCTGCGCCTGAGCCTGCATCCCGCGGGGCTGGCGCCGCGCATCGCCAACTATTGGGAATGGCGCGCGCATATCCTTTCGCGCCTGCGCCGGCAGGTCGAGCTGAGCGGCGATCCCGTGCTGGCCGGCTTGCTCGACGAGCTGCACGGCTATGCGGCGCCGAAAGGCCAGGACCACTGCGCCGCCGTGCCGTCGAGCCACGCGGGTGTGATCGTCCCCTTCGAGCTGGTCACGGACGACGGCATCCTGTCGTTCATCAGTACCACGACGGTATTTGGCACGCCGATCGACATCACGCTCTCGGAGCTGGCCTTGGAAACGTTTTTCCCGGCCGATCAGGCAACTGCCGACAGGCTCAGGCGGCAAGCCCCGTAATCCCCGATCGTCGTGCTGCGGCACGCAACCCCTGCGCAACAGGCCGCAGCCGTGCCGCTGCCGGCCAGGGAGCACATGTCCGGGCT
>JAGXBI010000409.1 GCA_018971155.1 Burkholderiales bacterium | reverse complement strand
CGGCCTTCTCGTTCATCGAAACAAGCTCGTCGGAGAAGTGACGATGTTGCAGACTGTCGTCGAGATAGATCTCTCCCGACTGGAAGCGCTTCCGGATCTGGCGGTACAACCAGAATTCGTAGCGATCGGCGTGCAAACCGGTCGGCTGACCATCAGCGCCGAAGATCAGCAGGTACGGTCGCAGGCGCTTCGGCAGCGTGGCCGCGGGACATTCGGCGAGCGGTCGTTGTGACAGGCGCTGCTGTTTGGCGAAGGCCCCCTTGACCCAAGCCAGCGCCGCGAGCCACGGGTTGTCTGGGGAGGTGCCGACGAAGTCGAGCTCGACGTACAAGGGGCGCAGGTGACGGCGAATACGTTTGGCTAGGCCGTCCACCGCCAACCAGTGTAGTGCCAGTTGACTCAGCGGCTTGACCGTCATGCGTTGCGCCGTGTTTTGTAGCACATCTTTGGCCATGATTTTATAGGCGCGCTGACGCACCTCGCCGAACGGCGTCGGATCGGCTACGCTGTCGTCCACATAGAGCGACAACAGGCGGCCGATCTGCGGCGTTTCCCGATGGCGTTTTACTTGCTCGGCGATGAGTGACTGTTTCGCGCCCGCGCTGCTTTCTTCCTCGAGCTGCTTCATGTGGAAGGCCATCGCATCGACCAGGTTGTCGGTGAGCTGTCGGAAGCGCACCCAGGCGTAACACAGCAGGTAGAGCTGCGCCTGATCCGCCTTCAGGTTGCGCAGGTCGTGGACGGTATAGAAGTTCGCCAGGCTTGCGTAGTACAGCACGTTCTGCTGCGAGATATCCAGCCGGGGCAGCAGCGTCCTGGCGATTTCGTGCAACGGCTGCAGCGTGCCGCGCTTTTCGCGTTCGCGGACCATCTGACGCCAGCCGAAATTCTTGGCATCCTGTTTCAGCGCCGCCAGTTTCGACAGAGTATCATCGCGCACCAGAAGTTGGTCTAGCGCGGTTTGGGTCAATTCGTCCAATACGCCGGTGAGCAGGTCGCCCAGCCGCCGACGTTCGACGGACAGGGCTTCGCTGACTAGCTCTTGCAAGGTCGTGTAGCCGGGCCGGATCATCTTGTGCTCATTGAGCCACACGATGAGCTCGGCGGCGACGAATCCCGGTGTCACGTCGCGACGTACGATCTGCGCGGCCTGCTGCATGAGTTGCGGCAGGAAGGCGGCCACCCACGGTCGATAGCCGTACAGTTCAGCGATCTGTTCGCGCTGGGCGTAGTACTCGTGCCGGGTGATCGGCTTGCGTTCGAACGGCTCGCCGTGGAAATAGCGGCTCAACACGAAATCGTAATCGTCCTCAACCTCGTCCCAATCGAAGCGGAAGAAGGCGTGCTTGGACTTGAAGTAGCCAATCTGCAAGATGCAATAGACCTGCGCGGGTATGGAGGGCCGGCTACTGGCGAGCGCCAGTTCGGATTCGGTCAATGCCAGGTATTCCAGCCGCTGCGCATCGTCGAAATCAGGCAGGCCATACAGGGCTTCCTGTTCGGCGTCGGAAAAGACGCTGAGCAGCTTATTCTTGTTGATCATCGACCATCCTCTCCACGCAACGTCAGATCCTTCAATTTTGTGATATCACGACATGGGGTACGACAGAAATATTGAACTCCCGCATTCTACAGAGATAAGCTTTATTATCTCTGTGGCATTGTTTCCATATTAAACTCGATGACATGAAAACGCGCCCCACGAGCCCGTCCGCCGCCGACATCCCGACCGACTTTCCTGATGCTGATGCACTGGCAGCGCTGCGTGCCTGGTACGAGGGCGCATCCTCGCGTGAGGCGGCACACCGGTACATGCAAGATCGGCTCAGCCACAGCCAGTCAGCCCGCGGCGTCATCGGCCAGATCCGCCGGCAACTGGCACTTTATGCCCGTAACCGACAGCGGGCAGATCTGGCCACGCTGTTCGAATGCCCGGCCCAAAAGCGTATGCATCATGCGCGCGCCACCACGCAGGCTGTCGAGCTACTGCGCATCATGCCTGCGCCAGCTCCGCAGATCGGCGACGACATTGCGCACTGGCTGCCGAATCGCGCTGCCCGCACCCTGCACGCGGCCGGCATCCGGACCCTGGCCGATCTCACGGTACGGATTCCGCGTCGCCGGCAGTGGTGGACCGTCATTCCGGGTCTCGGGCCGGCCAGTGCAAGAAGGATCGAGGCCTTCTTTGCCGCGTACCCGGCGCTCACGGAGCGGGCCCGCGCACTGATCATCGCGGATCGGCAGTCAGTCGTGACGCCTTGGGAGCAACTACGGCTACCGCACGAGATCGACGGATCCGCCGGCGCCTTCCGCGCACCGGTGTCGGCCTGCATCCTCGGCGTCGACAACGATTACGACGCTATCCAGGCATGGCTCGCGTTGCACGAATCCCCGGCCACGCAGCGGGCCTACCGCAAGGAAGCCGAACGGCTGATTCTCTGGGGCATCGTTGCTCGCGGCAAGGCGCTGTCTTCGCTGACCACCCGGGATGCCACCGACTACAGGGCGTTTCTGCGCAGACCTACACCGCGAGAACGCTGGGTCGGGCCACCGCGGCCGCGCACATCAACGGACTGGCGCCCGTTTGTCGACAACCTCTCGGCCCGTTCGATTGCGCATGCGCTTGCCGTGCTCAGCGCCATGTTCCGCTGGCTGGTCGAGCAGCGCTACGTCGTGGCCA
>JAGXBI010000408.1 GCA_018971155.1 Burkholderiales bacterium | reverse complement strand
GCTGTCGGCGCGCAGGAAATCGAGCGCAGCGGGCGGCAGCGCGAGCGAGGCCCGGGCGCCGTCGCGGTGCACTTGTTGCGCAAGTACATAGGCATTGGTTTGCAGCGTGTGATCGAACGGGCCGTTGGCGATCGACTGGGCGATCAGATAGGTGACCGCCAGGCTCAGCGGCCACAGCAGCAGCAACGGTGCCAGCATCCAGTCGAGTATTTCGCCGAACAGCGAGCGCGACGGCGAGCGCGGCTCGGATTCGTCGGGCGGCGCGAAGTCGTAGGTCTGGCCGGGGTGGTCCGGCAGGGGCTCGTCCGTCTGGCGGACTGCATGATCGAAAGAGCGCATGGACAGCCGGTGTGGTGCGTGGGTTCAGACCGCGCCGACGGGGCTGGCGGAGAGTTTCTCGAGGCAATAGCCGAGCCCGCGAATGGTGGCGATACGCACGCCGCTCGATTCGATTTTCTTGCGCAGGCGATGCATATAGACTTCGATCGCGTTGTTGCTGACTTCCTCGCCCCAACTGCACAGGTGGTCCACCAATTGTTCCTTGGAGACGAGCCGGCCGGTGCGCAGCAACAGGACTTCGAGCAATTCCAGTTCGCGCGCCGACAGGTCGAGCATCTGATCGTTCAGATAGGCAATGCGGCCGACCTGATCGAAACTGAGCGGACCATGCTGGATCACCGTGGCGCCACCGCCCGGTCCGCGCCGCGTCAGCGCCCGCACGCGCGCCTCCAGTTCGGCCAGGGCGAACGGCTTGGCCATATAGTCGTCCGCACCGAGGTCAAGCCCCTTGACGCGCTCATCGATGCTGTCGGCCGCCGTCAGGATCAGCACCGGCAGGTGCGAATGGCGCGCGCGCAGACGGCGCAGGACCTCCAGCCCGGAAAGATTGGGCAGCCCCAGATCGAGAATCAGCAAATCGAAGGTTTGCGCGGCCAGCGCCGAATCGGCCGCCAGGCCGGTGGCGACGTGGTCGACCGCGTAGCCGGTCTGGCGCAGCGAACGCGTCAGGCCGTCGGCCAAAATACTGTCGTCTGCGGCGATTAGAATCCGCATGACCCTGATATGCTCTCTGAAAACGACCCCAGGTTTGGCCGGTTTGGGGTTTTATCGACGCAAACGCTTGCAAATAACACTGTTTTTTTATACAGTACCCAAAAGCGTGCCCTCATCCCGCTGCACCGCCGCCTCATCATAGCAAAGGACGATTCATGGAAGATAGCAAGAAAGCGCCCGCTGGCCTGACTGCCGAAAAAGGCAAGGCGCTGGCCGCAGCCCTCGCGCAAATCGAAAAGCAGTTCGGCAAGGGTTCGATCATGCGCCTGGGAGACGGTGAGGTCGCACCCGACATCCAAGTCGTGTCCACCGGGTCGCTGGGCCTGGACATCGCTCTGGGCGTGGGCGGCCTGCCGCGCGGCCGGGTCGTCGAGATTTACGGCCCGGAGTCGTCCGGTAAAACCACGCTGACGCTGCAGGTGATCGCCGAGATGCAGAAAATCGGCGGCACGTGCGCCTTCATCGACGCCGAGCATGCGCTGGACATCCAATATGCCGGCAAGCTGGGCGTGGTCACGTCCGATCTGCTGATCTCCCAGCCGGACACCGGCGAACAGGCGCTCGAAATCGCCGATGCGCTGGTGCGCTCTGGCTCGATCGACCTGATCGTCATCGACTCGGTGGCCGCCCTGGTGCCCAAGGCGGAAATCGAAGGTGAAATGGGCGATTCGCTGCCCGGTCTGCAAGCCCGTCTGATGTCGCAGGCGCTGCGCAAGCTCACCGGTACGATCAAGCGCACGAACTGCATGGTGATCTTCATCAATCAGATCCGCATGAAGATCGGCGTCATGTTCGGCAACCCTGAAACCACCACTGGCGGCAATGCGCTCAAGTTCTACGCGTCGGTGCGCCTTGATATCCGCCGGATCGGCGCGATCAAGAAAGCAGACGAAGTGATCGGCTCGGAAACCCGCGTCAAGGTCGTCAAGAACAAAGTCGCGCCGCCGTTCCGCGAAGCGATTTTCGATATTCTCTACGGTGCCGGCATTTCGCGCGAAGGCGAAATCATCGATCTCGGCGTTACGGCCAAGATCGTCGAGAAGGCGGGTGCCTGGTATAGCTACAAAGGCGAGAAAATCGGCCAGGGCAAAGACAACGCCCGTGAATTCCTCAAGGAAAATCCGGAAATCGCCCGGGAAATCGAAAATCGTGTGCGCGAATCGCTCGGTGTCACCGCCATGCCGCAGGGTGAGGTGCTCGAGGAAGACGACGCGTAAATGATGCCGCGCAGGCCGTATCGTCGACCGACCGAAGTCACCGACGCGGCGCAGGGTGATTCGCCACCCAAAGCGGAAAACGCGAGCCGACGCCCCGGCCTGAGTCTCAAAGGCCGGGCGTTGGCTTATCTGGCGCGCCGCGAGCATAGCCGGCTCGAACTGCGGCGCAAGCTCGCGCCGCATGCCGGCACTCAAGAAGAACTCGACGCACTGCTCGATCTCCTCGAGCGCGAGAATCTCCTCTCCAATCAGCGCTTCGCTGAAAGCGTCGTCAATCGCCGGGCGTCCCGGCTCGGCACCTCCCGCATCCTCAGCGAACTCAAGCAGCATGCACTCGATCCGCAAGCGGTCAGCGAGGTGGCCGAACGGCTGCGCGGCACTGAATTCGAGCGGGCCCATGCGGTTTGGCAAAAAAAGTTCGG
>JAGXBI010000407.1 GCA_018971155.1 Burkholderiales bacterium | reverse complement strand
GAATGGGAAATGTCCCAAAAAGATCGCGTGTAAGCCGAATTAACGACCGGCGCGACGTCGCAGTCGCGGATGCTGGACGCCCGGATGGGCCATCAGGCCGGTCGCACCGCGCGATCCATGGCTAGTCGATCACGCGGATGTGGAAGGATGCGCTACCAGCCTCGAGCGCCGTGTTTTCGTCGAGCACCGCAATTTCGCAGGCGTCGACGCGAGCGCCGTGTGGCCCCACCTGCATCCAGTTTCGCATTGCCTGGAGTCGCATCTCATCTCCCGCCACCAGCGCTTGCACCGAACCGTCAGCGCGATTTCCGACCCATCCGCGCAACCCAAGCCGTTGCGCCCGAGCGACGCATGCGGCGCGATAGCCCACGCCCTGAACCCGCCCGCGCACTGTGATTTGCCATGCCGCCATAAGTACCTCGTGTGGTGCGATGAATCGGCGCAGGAGCCACGGCCGGCGCGGCATACCCTCGCTGCTCGCTCTGAGCCGGCGATGACGCCGCGGGTCGTTTTTCCGGAACGGACGAATTGGAAATAATATTTATTTTCAACGAATTAAAATTCATTTCCAGAAAACACATGAGAAGCGTCGTATGCTGCCCGGCCAGGACCAACGGGCGCGCGCGGCGCATTGCAGATCACTGCGCATCGAGCGGACCCCCACTCTCGTGCGGCTCGCCAGATTCGTCCAAGGTCGCTCGCACACGGGGGAGATAGGCCGGATAGTGCTGTCGCACGAACGACACCAATCCTTCGCGGACCTTGCAGCGCAGGTCCCAGCTGCGTCCGGAATCGGCGGCGGTGACCAGCGCGCGCAATTGCATCGAACGCTCGTTGCTATCGGTGACCTGCAGCAGGCTCAGGCGTCCGTCCCATTCAGGCGCTCCCTCGCACAATCGTTTCAGCTCGGCGCGCAGCGGTTCGAGCGGCATGCCGTAATCGACCCACAAATACACGGTGCCGATGATTTGCGAGGTCGTGCGTGTCCAGTTCTGGAACGGGTTTTCGATAAACCATTGCAGCGGCACAATCAGCCTGCGCTCGTCCCACAGGCGCACGACCACGTAGGTGCCGGTGATTTCCTCGACGCGGCCCCACTCCCCCTGGACGACGAGCACGTCGTCGATGCGAATCGGCTGCGCGAGCGCGATCTGCAAGCCGGCAATAAGGTTGCCGAGCACCGGGCGCGCGGCGATGCCGGCCACCAGGCCGGCAACGCCGGCCGAGGCAAGCAGGCTGGTACCGATCTGGCGGACGCCGGGAAAGGTCATCAGTGCGGCCGACACGCCGATCAGGACGATCACGAAATTGACGCTTCGGCTGAGCACGTGGGTCTGGGTTTGCACGCGGCGTGCGTCGAGATTGTTGTCGACATTGGCCGGATGCAGCTCGATGAGCGCCGCACTGACGGCGTGCGAGGCCCGGATTGCCAGCCAGGTCAGCATGGCAATCAAACCCAGTCCGGTCAGATGGCGTAAAGTATGTATACCGGGCAGCGCGTCATCGACCGCACTCCAGACAATCTGCAATGCAATCAGCAGGAGTGCATAGCGACTGGCCTGGTAGGTAAAGTTGACCAGCAGACGGCCGATCACGCGCGAACGCGTGATGCGCCGCAATACCGCCGCACCGGCGCGATGCACGGCCAGCGCGAGCAGCGTCACCGCCAACGCGACAGCGATAACGTAGAACCAAGGAGGTAGCCCAAAACCGAACAGTGTTGTCTGAGTCATCGTCACCCAATGGTAGGCAAATCTGCTGTTCAACATAGCACATTGCCTGCATTTTTCTGAGGAGACCCATTCGTCATGCGAGAATCGAGCGCCTCCAAGGCGCAACTCGATGTCAGCATCGAGCCCCCCATCGACATCGCCCGCACCGCCTTCTTTCTGGATCTGGACGGCACGCTCGCTCCCATTGCGCCCACGCCGGATGACGTGCGGATATCCAAGACCCTGCGTACCACGCTGTCCCACCTGCAACGACGCACCGACGGGGCGCTGGCCGTCATTTCGGGCCGCCCGATCGCGCAGATCGATCAATTGCTGTCGCCGCTCGAACTCGTAGCGGCCGGCTTGCACGGCGCCGAGTGGCGTGACGCCCGCGGGCAGACAGAGCGACTGTCCATTGACCCGCAACGCGTTGCCGCGATGGCCTCGACCCTGATCAGCGTCGCCGCCGCCGACCCAGGGCTATTGCTCGAGCGCAAGGCGCTGGCGCTGGCGCTGCACTTTCGCAACGCACCCGCGCAGGAGTTCGCCGTGCGTCAGGCAATGACCGCGCTGGCGGCGCGCAACAGTGACGCCTTCGTGCTGCAGGCCGGGAAAATGGTTTTCGAGATCAAGCCCAAGGGCGCCAGCAAAGGGGCCGCGCTGCGGCTGCTGATGCAGCGCACGCCATTCGCGGGCCGCCGTCCGGTGTTTGCCGGCGACGATCTCACCGACGAAAGCGCTTTCGAGGCCGTCAATGCGCTGGACGGCATCTCGATCAAGATCGGCCCCGGCCCGACGCTCGCGCGCGCTCGCCTGCCGTCGCCAGCGGCTCTGTCGGCCTGGCTCGCACAATTGCTCTGACGCTGCTCCCGCCGCGCGCGCTGTTACGGCGTCGTGCTTTCGTGTGTTCCACCAAAAGCAACCCGCAGGAGATACACAGCATGAGTCGACTTGTTATTGTTTCGAATCGCGTCGCCGCCATTA
>JAGXBI010000406.1 GCA_018971155.1 Burkholderiales bacterium | reverse complement strand
CTGCCTCAGACAGTGACACATTTTCGCGCTGTCCTGCCCTACGGCGACGAAATAAGCCTTGGGCGCCGGCCAGAACGTCGCCACCGCACCGCGCTCGATGCATACGCCCTTGAACAGTCCATTGACCACATGGCGCTTGCCGTTGGCGTAGCGCTGCACCACGGCAATGCGATTGAGCTTGACGCCGCCCACTTCAGGGACGATTTTTCCGTCCCGCACCGGCACCCATACCTCCTGATAAAACTTTTCGTGACCCCGGCCGTAGACGTCGAACAGATACACCTTGGCCTGCTTGCCGTCGGCTGAAATCTCCAGCGGCGCCAGCTCGAGCTCTTCCGGGCTCAGGTTGCCAAGTCCCGGCACCGGCTCCTTCACCATGCCGGAATAGTCGATATCGGCGTGCTTGAGCATCTTGCGGTCTTTGGCCACCAGCTCGCCATCCTTGAAAACAAAGCGCGGGTTGATTTTCGACAGGCTGTCGGTCAGTACGATATCGGCGAAACGGCCCGGCGTGAGCGAACCGAACTTGTTGTCCATCCGGAATGCCCTGGCCGTATAGAGCGTGGCCATTTTGATTGCCTGGATCGGGTCGATGCCCATTTCGGCACACAGCGACACGACCCAATCCATATGGCCCTTGGTCAGCAAGCGATCGACCGAAATATTGTCCGCGCACAGCTGGAAATTCTCGGCGGGCCATTTGCGCTTGACGATCGCGCGCAGCATGATCTTGATCACCTCGGCGCTGCCGACGCCGAACTTGATTTGCGTCTGCAGGCCGTAGCGCACGCTTTTCTCGATGTCGTCCTCTTTCCAGACATCGTGATTGGCAAACGCGCCGATCGCCGGCATGTAGTTCAGCATCATGTCAGAGAGCGTGGTCACTCCCCAGTGCGTGTTCATGAAGCCGCCCTTGGCGCGTCCCAACGCCGACTTTCGGAAATCGTCGTCGTTGCCGACGCTGTAGGTCAGATGCGCGAGCTCGCCCAAGCCGATCACCGGCTCCATCTTCAACAGCGCATCGGTGACCTCCACCGAGGTCTTCTTGCCGGGCGCAAACGCATACACGCGATATGGCAGGCGCTCGTGGTGGCGGAACAATTGCGCGGTCGCCTCCACCGCCTCGGCCCCGGCCGCGCTCACGAAATCGAGACACTCGGAGAAGATGGTGGTCGTGCCGCACGGCACGATCGCCTCGGCAAATGCCGCGGGATGCGCCAATTGCGCGTCGAAGTGAACGTGCGCATCGATCAGCCCCGGAATCGCGTACAGTCCCTCGCCATCGAATACCTGACGCACCTTGATGGCCGTCTCATCAGGATTCAGCGCCACGATGCGCTTGTCGTAGACAAGAATCGAGCCCTGGTAGACGGTCTCGCTATGCACGTCCAGGATGTTCAGATTCCTCAGCAGCAGGTCGGCTTCCTCTTTCCCGTTCAGGATGTCGAAAATCGCCCTCACCTGATCGTAGTGGGCGGCAACCTGATCGCGTTGCCCGGATGCCGGGGCATTTCTCGCGGTGACTTCTTGGTACATGGCTTGTCTCTCTTTCATCAATTGGCTCGAGCCTGTTTGCCGCGGCTCGATAGCGAACCGATCCGTCAAACCGAGGCCCAGCCCCGCGTGCGGCAAAGCGGGACGAGCGCGGGTTCGGCTCTGTCAGATCCAATCGCCTGCAAGGGGCGACTGGTGTAATGAAAACCGAATTAACCGTTTCTGAAAAGCGACGTTTTCAGCACATACTGTGCGTTTTTCGAGTACGATACGCTCGAACTCAGGACCGACCGCCATGCTCCATTCACGCCTGTTGCGCTACATCGACGAAGTCGCGCGCTGCGGTTCCATCCGCGCCGCCGGCGAAAAACTGCACGTTGCCCCATCTGCCATCAGCAAGCACGTGCTGCTGCTCGAAGAGGCCATCGGCGAACCCCTGTTCGAGCGCCTGCCGCGTGGGCTACGGCCAACGCCGGCCGGGGAAATACTCCTGGCCCATGTGCGCAGCACCCTGTCGGAATACCGCCAGGTCGAAGCCGAGATACGAGACCTCAAAACGCTGGAAAAGGGTGAAGTCATCATTGCGACCATGACCGGCCTGGCCAGCGGCATCGCCTCGACCGCAGCGACGCATTTCTGCGCCAGCCATCCCCATATCAAAATTTCGATTCGGGTCATGTCAGTGCTGGAAATCCAGGATGCGATCGCCAGCGGCGAGGCCGATCTCGGCCTGGGTTTCAATCTGCCGCCCTCGCCACAACTCGAAACCCTTTGGGAAATGGACACGCGCCTGGGCGCGGTTATCTCTCCGAGCCATCCGCTGGCGCGCATGGAGTCCATTCAGCTCGCCTATTGCGCGTCTTACCCGCTCATCTTCCCGGATCGCTCCATGCTGATCCATGGCATCGTCGCCGACACTTTCGCCGAGGCCGGCCTCAGCGTCGAGCCGGCCTTTCGCACCAATTCGATCGAAACCATGAAGCGTCTGGCGGCCGCGGGCGAAAGCATCGCCTTTCTCAGCAAGTTCGATATCGTCGAGGAGTACCGTCAGGACGTCCTTACCTACCGGCAGATCCGCGATCGCGTCTTCAGCAAGAACATGCTTTCGCTGGTCCGCCGCGCAAAGCTCGGGCGAGGCCTTGCGAGCGTGATGCTCGCTGAAGAGATCATCGGCGTGCTGGGCGAGATGAGCGGATAGGTCGCATTGGCTTTT
>JAGXBI010000062.1 GCA_018971155.1 Burkholderiales bacterium | reverse complement strand
CGGGTCCGTGCCGCGGGCGCGCGGCGCCGGCTCCCGGCCTTCGATTTCCAGACCCTGGTGGCGCGCTCTACTGTCGCGCACAAAAACGCTGTGCGCATTGTCGTACCGTCGGGCCACGTTCGAGCGGAGCCGGCGCGGCCCGAGGCAATGCCGCGCGGCCGCCCCAGTGGCCATGGCCGGTCCGGAGGCCGGCTACATTCAGCAGCGCAACGATTTGATCGACCTGCAGGCCGGCAGCGGTTCGCTTCGCCGCGACGGTCACTGGCTTGACGATGCGCTGCAATTGTCACCGGATCACCTTCGATGGACATGCCCATCAGTACGGGCGACTACGGAAGTGCTGCCTCGGCACGGGAGGTGCTCGATCAAGGTATGGATCCCCTACCTGCAAAGCTCCTGCATGGCGGTGGCCGCGTGACCGACTGGCGCGGTGCTCGCCGCGCCGGGACCATCTCGACGCAGACGGCCGCAAACGGAGCAGGGCGCCGGCGATCAATCCAGCATTCGTTTGCATGAAATCGATAAATAATGGGAAACAAAAAATCATGTAAAACAATGGCATGAGTTTTTAATCTGAAGTAAATTGCCTGAATTTCTATGTAACTCGATGCATATGAAAAGACTGGCGATCTATCCGCAATTGCGTTTGCGCCTGGCCGACGGGGAGCAATCGCTCGAGCGCCTGGTAGCGCTGCTGGAGAGCGTGGAGAGTCACGGCAACCTGCAGGCGGCCAGCCAGCAACTCGGCCTGTCGTATCGCGGCGCCTGGGGCCACTTGAAAGATGCCGAACAGGCGTTCGGCGTACCGCTGCTCGAGACCGCGCGCGGGCGAGGCGCGCAGCTAACGGAATTTTCGCGCCGGCTGATTTGGGGTGAAAAGCGTCTGCTGGCGCGTTTGGGACCATTGCTCGAGACCATGGCCTCGGAGCTGCAGCATGAACTGGACGAAGCGGTTGCCGTTCTGACGCCGCAATTGCGTGTGTTTGCCAGTCACGGCATGGCGGTGGCGGCACTCGCCGAATTTGCCGCACGCACCGAGGTGCCGCTCGACATCAGCTATCGGGGCAGTATGGAGGCGGTGGCCGCGCTGGCGCGCGGTGAGTGCGAGATGGCCAGCTTTCACATGCCCCTGGGGGAGTTTGCGAAGCCTGTGCTGGCGCATTACACTTCGCTGATCAGAGGTAAATCCTACATGCTGGCCGATGTCGCCTCGCGCAGTCTCGGGCTGATCGTCGCGCGCGGCAACCCGCACGGCATACGCTCCTTCGACGATTTACCCGGTAGCGGATTGCGCTTTGCCAATCGCGAGCGCGGCTCTGGCACACGCATCATTTTCGATTTGCTCCTGGCCAAAACCGGCCATGGCCCCGCGTCGATTCACGGTGTCGATACAGTCGAACTCACGCATGCCGCTGTCGCTGCGTATATTGCCAGCGGCAAGGCGGATGCGGGCCTGGGCATCGAAGCGTCGGCCGCGCAATTCGACCTCGATTTCCTGCCGATCCTGACCGAGCGCTACAGCCTGATCTTTCCCGCCGACGCGATGGATAACCCGAGCGTTGCCGCATTGCTGGCGATCATGCAGAGCACGGCCTACCAGAAGGCAGTGGCCGCCATTCCGGGCTACAGTTGCCGCGACACGGGCAAAGTCACCCTGCTTGCCGATATCTTTCCCGAACTGGCGAGCTGAACAGGGAGGAGATTTCTCGCAGCCATTGCAATATGCAAAAAAATGCGATTGAATTTCATGTCATCCCAGCGCCTTAAATTCTCTTGGGCAGACCGGACAAATATTCTAAGCTAAGCTTTTTGGCCGGAAAATTACTATAATTTCAGCGGTGTAGCTGATTATTTCATGGGATAGGTAGTTTCCCTAGGATTGAAAGAAATCCGAAATTCCTCTACTGTTCGGTACGTGATATATCAGAAAACGCCGAGATTAAATATGCATGTATTTGCATATTAACGCGCCGGAGATAAACGCATGGCCCCACAATCGTCTGAAACATTGCTGCCCGTGATCGAGCGGTATGCCGGCAAACCAGCCTCACTGTTGGTGTTGCTGCATGAATTGCAGGATCTCGCCGGCTATGTGCCGTCCGAACTGGTGCCGCAAATTGCCAGCAAGCTCAATCTTTCGCGCGCCGAGGTGCATGGCGTGCTGACCTACTACCATGATTTCCGCGACAGTCCGCCTCCGCGGGTGGTGGTCAAGCTGTGCCGCGCCGAGGCATGCCAAAGCATGGGCACCGAGGCATTGGCCGCGCATATCGAAGCACACACCGGTTGCCGGTTCGACGGCAAGCGCGATGGCGCTCTGGGGCTCGAATCGGTTTACTGCCTGGGGCAATGCGCGCAATCCCCCGCGCTGCTGATCAACGACCGGCTTTATGCGAAAGTGACGCCGGCCAAATTCGACACCATTCTGACTCGCGCCCAGGAAGAAGGAGCTTCGGCATGACACGACTGTTTATTCCGCGCGATTCTTCCGCACTGGCGCTGGGCGCCGACGAGATTGCGGCGGCGGTGCTCGCCGAGGCGCAACGCCGCGGCCAGGCGGTTGAAATCGTGCGCAACGGCTCGCGGGGGATGCTGTGGCTCGAACCGCTGGTCGAGGTGGAGACCGCACAGGGACGCGTTGGCTACGGTAACGTCGAACCCGGGCAAGTGGCCGAGCTGTTCGATGCCGGCTGGCTCACGGGCGGCGAGCACGCCAGCGGCATTGGCGTGGTCGACGAATATCCCTATCTGAAGCGCCAGCAGCGCCTGACGTTCGCGCGCATTGGCATTACCGATCCTTTGTCGACCGACGATTATGTCGCGCACGGCGGGCTGGACGGTTTGCGTCGTGCGCTGGAACTCGATGGCGCGGCCGCCTGCGAGTTGCTGATCGACTCCGGCTTGCGCGGGCGGGGCGGGGCGGCATTCCCGGCCGGTATCAAATGGCGCACCGTGCTGCAAGCGCAGGCGCCGCAAAAATACGTGGTGTGCAACGCCGACGAGGGGGATTCGGGCACCTTCGCCGACCGCCTTTCGATGGAAAGCGATCCGTTCGGTTTGATCGAGGGCATGATCATTGCCGGCGTGGTGACCGGCGCGACCGAGGGCTACATCTACGTGCGCAGCGAGTATCCGCACGCCATCGCCACTCTCAACGAGGCGATCGGGCGCGCCCGCGCCGCCGGCTGGCTCGGCACGGACGTGCTTGGCTCCGGCCGCGCGTTCGAACTGACGGTGGCCAAGGGCGCCGGCGCTTACGTGTGCGGCGAGGAAACCGCGTTGCTCGAGAGCCTGGAAGGCAAGCGCGGCATCGTCCGGGCCAAGCCGCCGATTCCCGCGCTGTCCGGTCTGTTCGGCCAGCCGACTGTCATCAACAACGTGGTGACGCTGGCTTCGGTGCCGATCATCTTCGCGCACGGGGCGGCCTTCTACCGCGACTACGGCATGGGCCGCTCGCGCGGCACCCTGCCGATTCAATTGGCGGGCAACATCAAGCGGGGCGGCCTGATCGAGCTGGCATTCGGCGTGACCCTGCGCGAACTGCTCTACGACTACGGCGGCGGCGCGGCCAGCGGCCGGCCGATCAAGGCTGTTCAGGTGGGCGGCCCGCTGGGCACCTACCTGCCCGAATCGCAATGGGATATTCCGCTCGACTACGAGGCCTATGCCGCGGTGGGCGCGGTGGTCGGCCATGGCGGCGTGGTGGTGCATGACGATACGGCGAATCTGGCCGAGCTGGCGCGTTATGCGATGCATTTCTGCGTGAAGGAATCATGCGGCAAATGCACGCCGTGCCGGATCGGTTCGGTGCGCGGGGTCGAGGTCATCGAAAAAATTCAGCGCGGCGAACAGCGCGCCCAGCAAGTCAAGCTGTTGCGCGAGTTGTGCGACACCATGCTCAGCGGGTCGCTTTGCGCGATGGGCGGCATGACCCCTTATCCGGTCATGTCGGCATTGGAACATTTCCCCGAGGATTTCGGGCTTCCCGGTCAACACGCTGCCGCGGCCTGAGGCCGCTGACAACAGGCCTTTCTCAGGAGCAAGACAATGAGTTGTGGATCGGCATCTTGCGGATGCAAAACCCAGGCAGGCATGGTTTCGGAAATCGACTACGGCACGCCGCGTCGCTATGCCGATACCGATGTGACTTTGACGATCGACGGCCAGTCGGTGACGGTGCCGGCGGGCACGTCGGTGATGCGCGCGGCGGTCGAAGCCGGCGTGAACATTCCGAAGCTGTGCGCGACCGATTCGCTCGAGCCGTTCGGGTCGTGCCGCCTGTGCCTGGTCGAGATCGAGGGCCGGCGCGGTACGCCGGCCTCGTGCACAACGCCGGTCGAAGCCGGCATGCAGGTGCGCACGCAGAGCGACCGCTTGCAGGTGCTGCGCCGCAATGTGATGGAACTGTATATTTCCGATCATCCGCTCGATTGCCTGACCTGCGCGGCCAACGGCAACTGCGAGCTGCAGGATATGGCGGGTGTGACCGGCCTGCGCGAGGTGCGCTATGGGTTTGCCGGGGCCAACCACCTGCAGGACAAAAAGGATGAATCGAACCCGTACTTTACTTACGACCCGTCGAAATGCATCGTCTGCAACCGTTGCGTGCGCGCCTGCGAGGAAACGCAGGGCACGTTCGCGCTGACGATCTCCGGGCGCGGATTCGAGTCGCGCGTGTCGGCCGGCGAGAGCCAGCCGTTCATGGACTCCGAGTGCGTGTCCTGCGGCGCCTGCGTGCAGGCCTGCCCGACCGCCACCTTGCAGGAAAAGACCGTGATTCAGCTCGGCCAGGCCGAGCACTCGGTGGTGACGACTTGCGCCTACTGCGGCGTGGGCTGCGCCTTCAAGGCCGAGATGAAGGGCAGCGAAGTGGTGCGCATGGTGCCTTACAAGGACGGCAAGGCCAACGAAGGACACTCCTGCGTCAAGGGCCGTTTCGCGTGGGGTTATGCGACCCACCCCGACCGCATCACCAAGCCGATGATCCGCGCCAAGATCAGCGATCCGTGGCGTGAAGTCAGCTGGGAAGAGGCGATCAATTACGCCGCCTCGGAGTTCCGGCGCATCCAGGCCAAATATGGGCGCGACTCGATCGGCGGCATCACCTCGTCGCGCTGCACCAACGAAGAGACCTATCTGGTACAGAAACTGGTGCGCGCGGCCTTCGGCAACAACAACGTCGACACGTGCGCGCGCGTGTGCCATTCGCCGACCGGTTACGGCTTGAAGCAGACCCTGGGCGAATCGGCCGGGACCCAGACATTTGCCTCGATCGACCAAACCGACGTCGTGTTCGTGATCGGCGCAAATCCGACCGATGCGCATCCGGTGTTCGGCTCGCGCCTGAAAAAGCGCCTGCGCGCCGGCGCCAAACTGATCGTTGCCGATCCGCGCAAGATCGAACTGGTCAGCGGCCCGCACTACAAGGCCGATTACCATTTGCCGCTGCGCCCAGGCACCAACGTGGCGCTGCTCAATAGCATGGCGCATGTGATCGTGACCGAAGGGCTGGCCGCCGACAGCTTCATCGCCGAGCGATGCGAGCAAAAGGCATTCGAGCAATGGCGCGAATTCATCAGCCGGCCCGAACACGCGCCCGAAGCGACCGAGGAGGTCACCGGCGTGCCGGCCAATCTGGTGCGCGAGGCCGCGCGTCTTTATGCCGCGCCGGGCAACAGCGCGATCTACTATGGCCTCGGGGTGACCGAGCACGCGCAGGGCTCGACCGCCGTGATCGGCATCGCCAACCTGGCGATGCTCACCGGTAATATCGGCCGGGAGGGCGTGGGCGTCAATCCGCTGCGCGGACAAAACAATGTGCAGGGTTCGTGCGATATGGGCTCGTTCCCGCATGAGTTCCCCGGGTACCGGCACGTGGGCGATCCGGCGGTACGCAGCCAGTTCGAGGCGGCATGGCATGTCGCGTTGCAGGCCGAGCCGGGCTTGCGCATCCCGAACATGTTCGATGCGGCGGTCGACGGCAGCTTCCTCGGCCTGTATGTGCAAGGCGAGGACATCGTGCAGTCGGACCCGGATACGCAGCACGTGGCCAAGGCCCTGTCGGCCATGGAATGCATCGTGGTCCAGGACATTTTCCTGAACGAAACCGCCAAGTACGCGCACGTGTTCCTGCCGGGTTCGTCGTTCCTTGAAAAGGACGGCACCTTCACCAACGCGGAGCGCCGCATCTCGCGGGTGCGCAAGGTCATGAAGCCGCTGGCCGGCTATGCGGATTGGGAAGCCACGCAAATGCTGTCGAATGCGCTGGGCTATCCGATGAACTATTCGCATCCGTCCGAGATCATGGACGAGATCGCTCGCCTGACGCCGACCTTCACCGGCGTGTCGTTCGACAAGATCGATGCGATGGGCAGTCTGCAGTGGCCCTGCAATGACGAAGCGCCGGAAGGCACGCCGATCATGCACGTGGGTGAATTCGTTCGCGGGCAGGGACGTTTCATCATCACGCAATTCGTTGCCTCGACGGAGAAGGTGACGCGCAAGTATCCGCTGCTGCTGACGACCGGGCGCATCCTTTCGCAGTACAACGTGGGTGCGCAGACCCGTCGTACCGAGAACGTGCACTGGCATCACGAAGATTTGCTCGAGATTCATCCGCACGATGCCGAGGATCGCGGCATCAAGGATGGCGACTGGGTCGGTATCGAGTCGCGCGCCGGCAACACGGTCATGCGCGCGCAGATTTCCAGCCGCATGCAGCCGGGCGTGGTGTACACGACCTTCCACTTCCCCGAATCGGGCGCCAACGTGATCACCACCGATAGCTCCGACTGGGCGACCAATTGCCCGGAATACAAGGTGACGGCGGTGCAGGTCAGCCACGTGTCGCAACCGTCGGATTGGCAGCGCTCCTACTCGCGGTTCAGTGAGCAGCAACTGGCGCTGCTGCGGCAACGCGAGTTGGCGGCCGCACCGGCAGGCGCCAAGTGAAGCGCGGACACGTCGATCATGATGCCGGCTGACCCGCTCGATCTGGACGCGCTGCCGGCGCCGGACGCACCGCGCGAAGTGCGGCGCTTTCGGGGCGGTGCCTGGCAAAGCGCGCTCGACGACCTCGCCGAGGAAGTGCCGGTGGCGCTCGAATTCAACGGCATCTCGCACGCCGTGATGCTTGCGACGCCGGCCGACCTGGAGGATTTCGCGCTGGGCTTCGCGCTGTCCGAAGGCATCGTCGCCGAGCCGGGCGAATGCTACGGCGCCGAGACGAGCGTCTCGCCGCAGGGCATCACGGTGCATATCGACATCGCCGCAAGCGCGTTCGCGCAGCTCAAGGTTCGCCGGCGCAATCTGGCCGGACGTACCGGGTGCGGCCTGTGCGGCACCGAGAATCTGGCCGAGGTGCTGCGCGAGGTGGCGCCACTCGGACGCACCCAGCGCGTGAGCCGAGAGGCGATCGCGGCGGCGCAGGCGGCACTGGTGGGCAATCAGGCGTTGCAGCGGCGCACCGGCGCGATGCATGCTGCGGCGTGGTGCTCGGCGGCCGGCGAGATCCTGCTGTTTCGCGAAGACGTGGGGCGTCACAACGCGCTCGACAAATTGATCGGCGCGCTGGCTCGCACATCCGGCTGGCGCGACCGGCAGGGGTTCGTGCTGATGACCAGCCGCGCCAGCGTCGAAATCGTGCAGAAGGCCGCTCAGGCGGGCATCGAGATCGTCGCGGCGGTGTCGGCGGCCACCCACCTGGCGGTGAAAGTGGCCGAACAAACCGGCATGACGCTGGTGGGGTTCGTGCGCGGCGACGAATGCGTTGTCTATACAGGTTTTGACAGAATCGAAGGGAGCGTTTGAATGAATGGGCGACAGTTGATCACCATGGCCAACCAGATCGGCGGATTTTTTGCATCCATGCCGGACCACACCCAGGCGCTGGCCGATATTGCCAGCCATATTCGTCGCTCGTGGGAGCCGCGCATGCGGCGTCAGATTCTGGCCATGCTGGATACGCCGGAGGCGGAATCGATGTCGGCGATCGTGCGCGAAGCGCTGCAGGCGCACCGTGCATCGCTGACTCCGCCGCAAAAATGACTCGAGGTGCCGAGGCGCGGTAATCGCGTTTTTTTTGATCGATTTCTTTTACAGGGGGACAGCGGTAAAACGCAGGAAGCTTTTTCAAGCCGTTGCTACAGGCGGCGCTTTCTCTATTCTAAGAACGGAGACGTATCAATGAGTGCAAATGCGAACGGGGTAACCTTAGGTGCTCCTTCCTTTTTTTCCAAAGAGGCCACAGTTGCAGGGCCCGGTTTCAGTCGGTGGATGGTGCCGCCCGCTGCGTTGGCGGTGCATCTGTGTATCGGTCAGGCGTACGCCTTTTCCGTCTTCAACGGGCCGTTGACCAAAGTCATCGGCATCACCCAGTCGGCTCCCGACGACTGGAAGCTGACCACGCTCGGGTGGATTTTCTCGCTGGCCATTTTCTTTCTGGGCCTGTCGGCGGCATTTGCCGGCCGCTGGCTCGAAAAGGTCGGACCCCGCCGCACGATGATGACCGCAGCCTTCTGTTTCGGCGGCGGCTTCCTGGTGTCGGCGGTCGGCGTGTGGGTGCACCAGATCTGGCTGTTGTATTTCGGCTACGGCGTGCTCGGCGGTATCGGGCTGGGGCTGGGTTATGTCTCGCCGGTGTCGACGCTGATCCGCTGGTTTCCGGACCGGCGCGGCATGGCTGCCGGCCTGGCCATCATGGGGTTCGGCGGTGGCGCAATGATCGCCGCACCGCTGTCGGTGGCACTGATGAATCACTTCAAGAGCGCGACCAGCGTCGGCGTGGCCGAGACGTTCATCGTCCTGGGAGTCGTGTATTTCATCTCCATGATGATCGGTTCGCTGGCCATCCGCATTCCGCCCCAAGGCTGGCGGCCCGCGGGCTGGACGCCGCCGGCTGAGGCCTCGCACCGGCTGATCACGCGCCATCACGTGCACATCGACCAGGCGCTCAAGACGCCGCAGTTCTATCTGATCTGGCTGGTGCTGTTTCTCAACGTCACGGCCGGCATCGGGGTGCTCGGGCAAGCGTCGGTGATGATTCAGGAGAGCTTCAAGGGAACCATCACCCCGGCTGCCGCGGCCGGATTCGTGGGCCTGCTGTCGCTGTTCAACATGGGCGGACGTTTCGTGTGGGCCTCGGCGTCGGATCTGCTCGGACGCAAAATGACGTATTACGTCTTCTTCGTGCTGGGCGGCATTCTCTATTACTTCGTGCCCGGTTTCGCGTCGAGCGGCAATACCGTCCTGTTCGTGCTGTCCTTCTGCGTGATTCTGTCGATGTATGGCGGCGGCTTTTCCACGGTACCGGCCTATCTGGCTGACATCTTCGGAACCATGCACGTGGGCGGCATTCACGGCCGGTTGCTGACCGCATGGGCCGCGGCGGGGATTGCCGGCCCTGTGCTGGTGAACTACATCCGCGCCTATCAGGTGGCGCATGGCGTGGCGAAGTCCGGTGCCTACACGATGACGCTGCATCTGATGGTGATCCTGCTGGTGGTGGGCTTTATCTGCAATCTTCTGGTCAGGCCGGTGCACGAGAAGCACCACATGGCCGCGGACGCCGTTTGACATAACAGCAAGGAGCCATGATGCAAACGCAAGAACATCCGACAAACAAGGTCCTGATGGTGATATTCTGGGCTTATGTCCTGATTCCTTTGGCATGGGGCGTGATCAACACGCTCACGAAGGCCATGGGGCTTTTCAAGTAAGCTCAGCATCGGCGGCTATGACCGCTCGATCGGTCAGTCGCTGATATCGAAACGGAGGCTCGGGCTCACCGAGCCTCTTTTTTTTGCGCGCGTCGCGCCGAGTGAACACCGCGGAATCAGGCGAAGGCGCGGCGAGCCAAGGAGATGCAAATGACACAGTCACGCAAACAGGAACTGCAATCGGCCGAGGATGCACATCAGGAGGATGAACTGGACGAAGCGCTACAGGAAACATTTCCGGCAAGCGATCCGGTCGCCGTCGACATCGGCAAGGGCAATGCGAGGGAACGCGAGCGAGGCGGCGGCAACG
This sequence comes from Burkholderiales bacterium, assembly GCA_018971155.1. GTDB lineage: Bacteria > Pseudomonadota > Gammaproteobacteria > Burkholderiales > Burkholderiaceae > Pandoraea. The sequence continues at coordinate 3,817 of JAGXBI010000062.1, read as the reverse complement.
AGCGCCACTGAGAGTGGCGCCGGGATTGGTTGGGGTGGCGCTGGATCAGTCGGGCAGACTGGCTGGCCGGGCTTCGTTCATTCGGGCCAGATGCAGGCCGCGGCTGCGCAATATTTCCGCAAGCTGCCAGGTGCCGAGCGCCAGGGATCCGAACAGTACTTCCCGCATGCGCTTGACCAGCGCCAGCGACAGGGCGACGTCGCGATCGACGCCGAACACCTGGGCCAGCGCGATCACGGTGATCTCCTGCACACCCAGGCCGCCTGGAATCATGAATGCCGCATGGCGCACTGCCTGGGTCAGCGCCTCGATCGCCAGTGCGCCGGCGATCGATACCGGATGGCCGAGCATCGACAGCGCCCAGTAGTTCTCGAAGGCGCCCAGCGCATAGCCGCCGAATTGCAGTAAAAACGCCCGGAGCAACAGGCCGGTGCGGCACATGATGCGGTCGATATCGGCATCCAGGCGCTTGCCATCGATTTTTTGCAGGAGGGGATGTTCGCCGCCAAGCAGATGACGAGCCCAGCGTTCGATGGCGTGAAAGATCCCGCCGCGCTGCAGCAGCACGACCGTCAGCACCGGTACGGGTATCGACAGCAGCAGGGTCAATCCGACCGTTCGGAACAGATCGCTGTTGGGCGTGTGCGCTGCAATGAGCACCAGTCCGAGCGCCGCGAATGCATATTGCACGGCGATCGTCACCAGCACCTCGACGATCACCGAGGCACTGACCAGACTGGTATCGGGCACGCGCCACGATGCCAGCCGGATGCCGGTGATTTCGCCGCCGATGCCGGCGCTCGGTAACAGGCGGCTGACGGCCTCGCGCACCGCCGCGATCCACCAGAGAAAGAGCAACGACGCCCGTCGATCGAGCAGCAGATACCACGCGAGGGCATCGAGCAGCAGCGGCAGCGCATGAAACGGCACCAGCCACAATTGCCTGAAGCCGGCCTTTTCGATCACGCCGACAATGTCGCCCAGCCCCTCGTGCAATACGACCACCAGCAGAATCGCAATACCGACCGGCCAGCCTGCCCAACGCAGCCATTTCTTCATGACGGCCGCCCCCGGCCGGCGAAGATGTCGGCGAAGCCGCCACGCCTGACGCCGGCCAGCCGGATGGCGTCGGCTACCCGCGGCGAGAGCAGGGCCGCCAGCTCGTCGTCATGGCGATAGTCGCGCATGCCGGGCGTGATCGCTTCGTGGCCGGATTCGGCCGGATGGCAGTAGATTTCACCAACGCCAGGCGGCAGTTGGCCGAGCACCTGCAGCATCACGCGCTCATCCATGCGACCGGTATGCGCGATGCCGGCAACGTAGTCGTTGTGGGCAATGCCGGCTCGATCGAGCCGCTTGCGCACCAACCCGATCCAGGGCCGGAGCCAGACCGGCGCTTGCGCCTCGAACGGCAAGCGCATCGCGCGCATGCCGTATTCGCGACCGATCTTGACAATGAGCGAGAGCACCGTGGGGTGCAAATGAAAATGCTTGTGGGTATTGACGTGATCGAGCGGCAGGCCGGTCGCGGCGAATGCCTCGAATTGCGCGCGAATCTCGAGCGCCAGTTGCCGGCGCACGGCCGGCAGAAAGAAAAAACGCACGCCGTCGCGCACCATGTCGTCGCCAAACCGGCCGTGTGTATCGACCAGATCGGGAATCGCCGCCGGTGGCAGCGTCGGCGCGCCGTCGGCCAGCACCAGATGCAAGCCGACCCGCAGGCTGGGCATCTGCCGGGCCATCGACACGGCCTCGCGCGCGGCGGGCGCGCCGACCATGAGGCTGGCGGCTGTCAGTACGCCTTGGCCGTGGGCCCGTTCGACCGCCCGGTTCACGCGCTCGTGCAAGCCGAAGTCGTCGGCCGTGATGATCAGCGCCCGCTGTGCCGCCAATACCACTGCGTCAGGCCTGGTGCGAGCGCAGGAAGCGGAAGAATTCGACGCCCTCGCGCAGACGCCGCTTCATCATGTCCCAGCTCATCAGCATTTCCTTGACGATTTCCCAGATCTTCGAGGGACGGAAATAGAAGCGCTTGTAGAACCGCTCGAGCTGGTGGTAGATCTCTTCGCGCGACAGGTGCGGATAGCCGATCGCGGCCAGTTGCACGCCTTCGGCGCTGACCAGGTTGATGACCTTGTTTTCCTCCAGCCAGCCGTTTTCGATCGCCTGCTTGTACAGTGAGGTACCGGGATAGGGCGCGGCCAGCGAAATCTGAATCGTGTGCGGATTGATTTCCTTGGCGTACTGGATGGTTTTCTCGATCGTCTCGTGCGTCTCGCCCGGCAGACCCAGAATGAACGTGCCGTGGATCTTGATGCCGAGCTTGCGGCAGTCTTCGCTGAAGCGGCGCGCGATGTCGGTGCGCAGGCCCTTCTTGATGTTGAGCAGGATCTGGTCGTCGCCCGACTCGTAGCCCACCAGCAGCAGTCGCAAGCCGTTTTCCTTCATGATCTTGAGGGTCGAGTAGGGCACGTTGGCCTTGGCGTTGCATGACCAGGTCACGCCCAGCTTGCCCAGCCCGCGGGCGATTTCCTCGACGCGCGGCTTGAAATCGGTGAAGGTGTCGTCGTCGAACATGATTTCCTTGACTTCAGGCATGTTGTCGCGAATCCATTTCACCTCGGCCAGCACGTTCTCGACCGAGCGCGTGCGGTAGCGGTGACCGCCGACGGTTTGCGGCCACAGGCAGAAGGTGCAGCGCGACCGGCAGCCGCGACCGGTGTAGATCGACACGTACGGGTGCTTCAGGTAGCCGATGAAATAATTCTCGATTTTCAGGTCGCGCTTGTAGACCGGGGCCACGAACGGCAGTTCGTCCATGTTTTCCAGGATCGGGCGCGCTTCGTTGTGCTCCAGCGAGCCGTCCGGCAAACGGTAGCTCAGGCCCAGGATTTCTGCGAACGGCTTGCCTTCGGCGATTTCCTTGCAGGTGAAGTCGAATTCCTCGCGGCACACGAAATCGATCGCCTCGCTGGCGGCCAGTGAATTGTGCGGCTCGACGGCGACCTTGGCGCCGACCATGCCGATCTTCAGGGACGGCTTGCGCTTTTTCAGATGCTCGGCAAACAGCGCATCGGTCGGGAACGACGGCGTGCTGGTATGTATGATGACCAGATCGTATTGCGCGGCGATATCGAGCGTAGCTTCGACCGACAGGCCGTCGGCCGGCGCATCGAGCACACGGCTGTCCGGCACCATGGCCGCCGGTTGGGCCAGCCAGGTCGGGTACCAGAACGAGCGGATTTCACGTTTTGCCTGATAACGGGAGCCGGCGCCGCCATCGAAACCGTCGAACGACGGGGCCTGCAGGAACAGCGTTTTCATCATCATTGAGCCTGATGCGCGAGGGAAAAATTAGGGAAATATGATACCCGCGATTCGATAATCACGGGGAGAAGCCGTGGGGCGGCGGGGAAATCACGCGCCATCGGTCATCTCGAGCGTGTTGGTGTGGCTGTCGACGCGCATTTGCGCGCTGCGCCAGCGCACGTGCGAGCCGAACAGGGCGATCAGCCAGTCGAGCGCCAGCAACCCGTCGCGCACAGGCACAAGGGGCAGGTCGCGCCAGAAGCGCCCGGCGCCGCGCGAGCCCAGCGCATGGACCCCGAGGCGGGCCGCCAGGCCCAGCCAGAAACTGCCGGCGGCCAACCAGGCCGGGGGGCCGATCTGCGCGTTGGCGGGCCATCCGTAAGCCAGCCAGGCCGCGACCAGCAACCACGGCGACGCGAACGTAATGAACAAAAACGCGTAGCCGCCCGGGTTGATCGAGCGGATGGTGCGCAGCCAGCGAGTCTCGCGCGCCCACAGCGAGCCGAAA
>JAGXBI010000405.1 GCA_018971155.1 Burkholderiales bacterium | reverse complement strand
CCGGCATTGCACGATGACGTGCCGGCCGAATTGCAGGCCGCCCGACGCGCCTGGGGCACGCCTCGGGTCGCGGTGATCTATCGCTTTGCCGGCAGAGCGGCGACCCAGGCCTTTGCGCAGGCGGGCGTCGTCGCGGTGCGCGAGGCGGCCGGCGACGAGGCGCTCGGCGCGTGGCTGGCGTCGATGCAAACGCCGTCGGCAGCCAGTGCCGCGCAAGCGCGTGCGCCCATCGAGCCGCACGTCGCGATGCCGCCACGCCGCTACGACGACGCCACCCTGACTGCCATCGCCGGCCTGCCGCCGACGCTGGCCTGCGAATGTCCGCGTCATGTCGCCGAACTGTTGATGCAGGTATCGAGCTTCGAGGCGTACAGCGCGAGTTGCGTGAACCGCAACGACGCGGATGCCGAACTGCATGCGTATCTGCAGCAGGTTGCCGGCGCGGCCAGGGTGCTGTTCGAGTCGGCCATGGAGAGCCTCGCGCGCCATGAAGGCTTGCGACTGCGCTGAGCGGACATCGGCACCTCTCATGCCTACCCGAACTGCGAGGCCGGCCTCATGAGCTATTCGGTCGTCTGGTTCAAGCGCGACCTGCGGGTGCACGACCACGCGCCGCTGATCGACGCCGCGCAGCGCGGCCCGCTGCTTTGCCTGTACGTCGTCGAGCCGTCGCTCTGGTCGCAGCCCGACTGCGCGGTGCAGCATTACCTCTTTCTGCGGGAGTGCCTGCGCGATCTGTACCGGCAATTGCGGGAGTGCGGCGCCGAACTCCAGATCGCCGTGGGCGAGCTCACCGAGGTGCTGGCACGCCTGCATGCGGCCAGCCCGTTCGAGCGCCTGCTGTCGCACGAGGAGACCGGCAACGGCCACACGTTTGCACGCGATCGGGCGGTGGCCGGCTGGTGTGTCCAGCATGGGGTGACGTGGCAGGAATGGGCGCAACACGGCGTGGTGCGACGCCTGCCCACGCGCGACGTCTGGCACGCGCGGTGGCAGGCGCATATGCATGCGCCCTGTCTGCCTGCGCCCGCCCCAGGCAGCCTGCAGGGTCGCGCCCTGCCGTGGCCACCGCAGCCCTGGCCCGACCCGCTGGCGCTGGGGCTGGCCGAGCACGACCCGCCGCGGCGCCAGCGCGGCGGGCGCACTCTCGCGTTGCAGGTATTGCAGGCGTTTCTGCAAGAGCGCAGCCAGCGCTACCGCGGCGGCATCTCCTCGCCGCTGGGGGCAGCCACCGCCTGCTCCAGACTCTCGCCCTATCTGGCCCTGGGTTGCCTGAGCATGCGCGAGGTGGTGCAAGCCACCGAACAGCGCATGCGGCAGCTCGAGGCATGCGAGGCGCCCGGCGCGAGCTGGCAGCGGCAGGGGTTGGCCGCGTTCGTGAGCCGGCTGCACTGGCATTGCCACTTCATCCAGAAACTCGAATCCGAGCCGGCAATGGAATACCGGAACCTGCACCGGGGATACGACGGCTTGCGCGAGGACGAATGGGACGACGCGCACTTCGAAGCCCTGGTGGCCGGACGCACCGGCTGGCCGATGGTCGACGCCTGCGTGGCGATGCTGCGCGAGACCGGCTGGCTCAACTTCCGCATGCGGGCGATGCTGGTGTCGGTGGCGGCCTATCCGCTCTGGCTGCATTGGCGGCCGGTGGGCCTGTGGCTGGCGCGCCAGTTCCTCGACTATGAGCCCGGCATTCACTGGAGCCAATTGCAGATGCAGGCCGGCACCACCGGTATCAACACAACGCGCGTCTACAACCCCATCAAGCAGGCGCGGGACCACGATCCGCAGGGGCATTTCGTGCGCCGCTGGCTGCCGGCCATGCGTCGGGTGCCGGATGCCTGGCTGTGGCAGCCGTGGCTGATGCCGGCCGACCTGCAGGCGCGCTGCGGGGTACGCGTGGGCGAGGAGATTCCCGTGCCGCCGGTCGACCTGGAGAACGCGACGCGCATCGCCAAGGCGCGCGTGCACGCGCTGCGGGCTCGGCCGGAGGTGCGCGCGGCCAAGGCGGGCATCGTCGAAAAGCACGGCTCGCGCCTGCAGCGCGACACTGGCCGGCGGCCACGGCGCTCGAGTTCGGCAGCGACCGAGTCGGAAGCCAGGCAACAAAGTCTGGACTTCTAACCATGCATAAAAAGCCGCACTTACCCGAGAAGCTTTGCCAGCACTGTGGCTTGCCCTTCGCCTGGCGCAAGAAGTGGCGCAACACCTGGACCGAGGTCAAGTATTGCTCCGAGCGCTGCCGCCATGAGCACAAACGCGCCGGCGGCGGCAGGAGCGACGCATGAGCACGGTGCTGTTCTGGTTTCGCAATGACCTCAGGCTGCATGACCAGCCGGCCTTGCACGCTGCGTGTGCCGGCGAGCCGCGCTACCTGCTGCCCGTGGTTTGCCTGCCGGATCCGGACGAAATCACACCGTGGGGCTTCGCGCGCATGGGGCCGCATCGCCGCGCCTGGCTGGCCGATGCGTTGCATGACCTCGAGCGCCAACTGGCACGGCTGAATTGTCCGTTGCTGATATGCGCCGGGCCGCCCGCGACCACGCTGCCGCAATTGGCGCGCGCGGTGGGAGCCAGCGCCGTAGCGTGCGAAGAAATCGCCGCGCCGCAGGAACAGGCGGAAGTCGCTGCGCTGCGCGCCGCCGGGCTGACGGTGCGCACCGTCTGGCAAAGCACCCTGCTCGACCCTGCCAGCCTGCCCTGGCCGGTGCAGGCGC
>JAGXBI010000061.1 GCA_018971155.1 Burkholderiales bacterium | reverse complement strand
GCGCGCCGCTCGACGAAGACGGCGCGCGGGATAACGCTTCAGCGCAACGGCGAATAGGCCGTCGGCACCAGGATCTGATTCTCGATGCGCTCGACGATGATCGCCTGGGCTTCGCTTTCGGCCCGCTTGGCCTGCCATTGCGGGTCGCCGATGAAGGCGTCCCATTTGGTCTCACGCTCGGCCAGGCTTTCCCATTCGAGCAAATAGGTCAGCGTCTGATTGCTTGGCCCGACCGCGGTGGTCCAGAAAGCGACCGGCTTGATGCCGTATTTTTCCCAGAACTTGAGGGTGATGTGCTGGAAACTGTCGTTCAGCGCGGGCAGGCGGCCCGGGGCACAGTGGTAAATGCGCAGTTCGTGGATCATGGAGTGACCTTTTTCGTTGCGATGAGAGACAGGACCGGCGCGAGGTGCGACCGGCCGCGCCGTTCAGGGAAGATCGACGACCACATTGCCGACCAGCTTGCCGCCCTCCACTGCCTCGTGTGCCGCGGCGATATCGTCGAGCGCAAAGCGCGCCGCTACGTGATGCACCAGCCTGTCGTGCGCCAACAGCGCATTCACGTCCGCCAGCACCGCCTCGCGGTCGGCCGGCAGCAGATCGTAGATCAGGAAGAAACGCACGGCGATCGAGCGGTACAGCAGCATGCGAAACGGCAGCGGGACGTCGTCGGCCTGATTCGAGCCGTAGCAGACCAGCGTGCCGTGCGGGGCCAGCGCACCGTCGCGCACATAGGCGGCAGTGCTCGACAGATCCATGTCGATCACGGCATCGACGCCGCGATCGTCGGTCAGCGCCCTGATGCGCGCGGCCACCGGCTCCTGCCTGTAGTCGATCACCGCGCTCGCCCCGGCCGCCGTGGCATTGGCCAGCCGGGCCGCCGAGCCGGCGGTGCCGATCACGCGGGCCCCCTGCTGGGCGGCGATCTGGGTGACATAGTGGCCTACCGACGAACCTGCGCCGGTTACCAGGATCGTCTTGCCGGCAACGTGGCCCAGCATGCGCACGGCCTGGCAGGCGGTCAGCACCGGAATGCCGAGACAGGCTCCGGCGGCCAGATCGACGTGCTCGGGCAGCCATACGGCCTGCGCCTCGGGCACCACGATATACTGGGCGGCGGTGCCCATCGGGCGCTGCCACTGGCCGTTCCAGAGCCAGACACGCTGGCCCAGGCGCGACGGCGCGACCCCAGCGCCAACCGCATCGATCACGCCCGCCCCGTCACTGTGCGGTATCACGCGGGGAAATGCCAGCGGCCGGCGGCGCGTTTTGACGTCCGACGGATTCACGCCGGACACGGCGACTCTCACGCGCACTTCGCCGGGGCCCGGCGACGGTGTTTCGAGCTCCCCCACCACCAGCACGCGGCGCGCATCGCCAGGTTCGGTGTACCAGGCTGCTTTCATTCTCGTGGCCTCTCTCAAAATCGATCAGGGCGGTTTTTTTCGGGCGCATGGGGCGCGAGGCCGCCCCCCTGTCGAGCAACGTACATACTGCCACAAAGCGGCGCCGGCCGTGCCCGGCCCTTCGACGACATCCGTGGCATCACCCATGATTGCAAAATAACACTAAAATCGAGAGATATCGGCGACATCCCCCAAGGCCGGGCCAGGAGCAACGCCCTGCCGAGGCCGGACCCGCCCCTCCGGAGAGGACGATGAGCGATCAGACGACCGAACCCGCAGACAACACGCCACCGCCATCCCAGGTGCCGGCCGCCGAGAACTTTCGTTTGCTGGTCGAAGCCGTCGACGACTATGCGATTTTCATGCTCGACCCGGCAGGTCACGTTGCCAGCTGGAACCCCGGGGCTCGCAAGATGAAGGGTTACGAGGCCGCCGAAATCCTCGGCCGCCATTTTTCCGTATTCCACACCCCCGAGGATGTCAGTGCCGGCCAGCCCGGCCTGGAGCTTGCCAGCGCCGCCACGCACGGCCGCTACGAGAGCGAGGGCTGGCGCGTGCGCAAAGACGGCTCGAAATTCTGGGCCAACGTGATCGTCACCGCGATTCGCGACGACCATGGCACATTGCGGGGGTTTGCCAAGGTCACCCAAGACCTGACCGAGCGCCGCCGCCTCGCGGAGCTCGAACAGATTCGCCGATTCTCAAGCCATATCCAGGCCGCGCGCGAGGAGGAGCAGGCACGCATCGCGCGCGAGCTGCACGACGACCTCGGCCAGCAGTTGACCGCACTCAAGATGGCGCTGGCCGATCTGGACGGCATGCTCGAGGCTCAGCCAGTCGAGCCTGCCCGCGCAAGCGCCAGCCTGCGCGACATGCACCGGCTGATCGACGTCAGCGTCGCTTCGCTCAGGCGCATCGTCGCCGGCCTGCGTCCGATTGCCATCGAGACGCTCGGCCTGGTGCCGGCGCTCGACTGGCTCACCGAGGACTTCAGCCGACGCTATGGCGTCTCGGTCGAGTTTCAGGCTGCGCTGGACGACCTGACGCTAAGCGATGCCGCCGCCGCGACGCTGTTTCATATCGTCCAGGAGGCGCTGACCAACGTTGCCCGTCACGCCCGTGCCAGCCGGGTCGACATCGACCTGAGCGCTCGCGACGGCGCCTGCCTGCTGCGCATCGAGGACGACGGCCAGGGCATGCGCTCCGACGCTCGCGCCAACACCCGGTCGTTCGGCCTGATGGGCATGCGCGAACGGGTCGACCGACTGGACGGCACGCTGGTCATCGATGGGGCGTCCGGGCGCGGCGTGCGCATTGCCATCGCCATTCCGCTGACCGGCATCCTCGCGCCCGGCACCGACGCTCGATAAAGCGCGAGGCGGCACCCAGGCGAGCGCCCTCCCACCCCGGCCGATCCCCATGTAGTCCTTTGCCTACAGATGTAGTCCCGCACCGATATTCAATCCAGCCATTGGCGTCTGGTCTTCATGGCCGCGGCTTTGCATACTGGAGCCATGAAATCGTACCTCTCACCGAAGTATCAGGTCTATCTGGTCGAAGACTCCGCGCTGATCCGCGAGCGCTTGCTGACCCGGTTGGGCGCCTTGCCGCTGGTGCATGTCGTCGGCTTTGCGACCACCGTGCGCGAAGCGATCGAGGGGATCGACGGACACACGCCGGACGCCGTCATCCTGGACTTGAAGCTCGCCGACGGCACCGGCCTGACGGTGCTCAAGCACTTGAAAGAGCACTTGCCGGGCGTGCTGGTGATCGTCCTGACCAATTATGCGGTGCCTTACATCCAGGACATCTGCATGAAAGGCGGCGCGGCTTTTTTTCTCGACAAGACGGCCGAACTCGGGCGTTTGCTGGAAATTGTTCAAACGTTGTCGACGCAGCAAAAAACAATAGATTCGTGACTCATCGCGCAAAACGGAGCCCATCATGTCACTCGAAAACCTGGCGTCATCCCCCGCAATTCCCGTCTCGGCGGCCATGCCCAGGCGGCAAATCCATCATCTGCGCGAAGTATCGGACAACTCGGCGGCACTGCATTGCACCTCGTGCCTGCTGCGCGCCTTCTGCCTGCCCAGCGGCTTGAGCATGCAGGACGCGGAACTGCTCAACACGCTGATCGCGGCGCGCCGCACGGTTCGGCGCGGCCATGCGCTGTATCACGCGGGCGACCCGTTCGAGAACATCTACGCAGTGCGCGCCGGCTCGTTCAAAACCCAATTGTTCAATCGCGAAGGGCGCGAGCAAATCACCGGATTCCAGATTTCGGGGGAACTGCTGGGCCTGGACGGCATCACCGGCGGCCAGCACGACTGCGACGCCATCGCACTGGAAGACAGCCAGGTCTGCGTGATTCCGTTCAAGCACCTGGAGCAGTTGAGCTTCGATATGCCGACCATTCAGCACATGGTCCATCGCCTGCTCGGTGCGGAGATTTCCCGCGAACGCAAGCTGCTGATGGTGCTGGGGAATATGTGCGCCGAAGAGCGTGTCGCGTCCTTTATCCTGGATTTCTCGGCGCGCCTGACAGCCCGCGGGTACTCGTCGAGCGAGTTCAACCTGCGCGTGACGCGCGAAGAAATCGGCAATTACCTCGGCATGAAAATGGAAACCGTGAGCCGTATTTTTTCGCGCTTCCAGGACGCCGGCTATATCGCCATGCGGCAGCGGCTGATTCGCATCGTCGATCTGGACGGTCTGCGGGCCGTGCTCGAGCCGGCCCGCCTGAGCGCCTGAGCCGCCTGCCCGGGCGGCTTGACGCAGATCAAGCCGCGCAGGGGCCGCCCGGCGACATTCGCGCATTCCGGCCTATAGTGGGGAAGCGAGCGACAGCCTGGCCTGCCGCATTTGTGCCCATCCATCAGCGTTCAGGGATCGATCATGTATCAACACATACTCCTGGCCATCGACGACAGCCCGACCTCCGCCAAGGCGCTCATCGAAATCAGCCACATCGCGGAACCCGGCGCGACAGTGCGCGTGGTCAACGTCGTCGAAGATCCGGTCTTGACTTTCCCATCGGTCTATAGCGGCTACTACGACATCGAGTCGGTGCGCGACGCCATGTTGGAAGCCGGTCGTGACTTGTTGGCCAACGCCGACCGCCAGTTGCGCGGCTACGGCGTCGACGTTCAAACGCGCCTGCTGGATCTGCGCGAGCTGGCCGTGGACATCGCTACCGCCATTCACGATGAAAGTAGTCGCTGGCCTGCCGATCTGCTCGTGCTCGGCACGCACGGCCGGCGTGGCGCCAGGCGCCTGCTGATGGGCAGCGTTGCGGAACAGCTGGTGCGCACCGCCACCCAACCCGTGCTGCTGGTCAGATCCGACGCGCCCGCGCAACCGGCTGGCCAGACGGCCCAACCGGCCGGCCAGGCCGAGCCGCAGCATTGATTCCCGCCCCGGGTTGCGAGCGCATGGAGCGACATCATGGCTTATCAAACGATTCTGGTTCATATCGACGACACGCCACGGTGCGCCGCGCGCGTGGAGCTGGCCGCGGATCTGGCCGCGGCAGGCAATGCTCACCTGGTCGGCCTCTACCTGCCGGTGTTGCCGGCTGACTTACCGTACGCGGCAATCAACCGCCAAAACCTTCAGGGCGCGCTCGATCGTCGAACGACTTCGGATCAGCATCACGAGCAGGACGCCCGAAAGAAGTTCGAAGCCATCACCGCACGCGTGGGGGTCGCGGCCGAATGGCGCGCTCCGCCGGGCGTGGCGGACGAGCTGGCCACCGTGCACGCGCGGCATGCCGATCTGGTCGTGCTCGGCCAGCATGACGGGCAAGCCCAGGCCGCGCCGGTGCTCGAGCGCTTCAACGAAAATCTGATCCTCGGCAGCGGGCGCCCGGTGCTGGTCGTGCCTTACACCGGCCAGGTGCCGCACCGGTTCGAGCGCATCCTGATCGCCTGGAACGGTAGCCGCGAGTCGGCCCGCGCGGTGGGCGATGCCATGCCGCTGCTCGAACGCTGCGCTCACGTGACGGCGGCAATCATCGTCCCCACCACCGGCGAACCTCGACTCGATGCGCCGAACGGCAAAGCGCTCGTCGATTACCTATCCCGTCACGGCGTTACGGCGGAATGCGAAGTGATTCCCGTGAGCCATGAGGTGGGCGTGGACAAAGCCGGCGCCGGCGAGTTGCTGCTCACGCGCGCCGCGGATGTGGCCGCCGACCTGATCGTCATGGGCTGCTACGGCCATGCCCGGCTGCGCGAGCTGGTGATGGGGGGCGTGACCCGCACGCTGCTGCGCAGCATGACAGTGCCGACCCTGTTGTCGCATTGACGGCGCGCCGCCCCGGCTGCGCTCAAACCCGGCCGGCGCGTGCGCGCAGGGCCTGCAACTCGCTCTCGAGCTGCGCCACCCGTTGCAGTAGCTTGAGCGCCAGCGTGAGGCCATGGCGATCGAGCAGAAAGTCGTCACGCAAGCGGCGCGCCATTTGCGCCGTCGCCACGCCCTGCAGCGGGAACATGCGCGGCGACTGCATCGGGTCGAGCGGGTTGATCACCTCGTTTTCGATCAGGTCCTCGATGTCCTCGAGCGACAGGCCCGAGATCTCCGCCAAATATTCGATCCGGCACACGTCGTCGCCGTCGAGCCACACCACCTCGGTTTCCTGCAGGTTCATGGCGTCGCCTCCTTCTCGAGATGCTGCCGCGGATTGACCCTGGAGGCGGCGGCCAATTGCCCGTATAGCGCGCGCTCGTTCGCGCTGACGATTTTCGGAACCTCGATGCGCACGACTGCATAGAGCGCGCCAGCGCTTCCGTCCGACGCGGGCAGGCCGCGATTGGCCAGCCGCAGCTTGGTGCCGGCGGTCGTACCCGGCTTGATATCGAGCTCGATCGGACCGCCCAGCGTCGGGATCCGGACCACGGTTCCCAGCACAGCCTCCCAGGGAGCCAGCGGCAGGTCGATGTAGACGTCCCGCCCATCGACCCGGTAAAGCGGATGCGGTTGCAGCGCCAGCACGACATACAGATCGCCCGGCCGCCCTCCCTGATACCCCGGTCCTCCTTTGCCGGCCAGACGCAGGCGATGGCCGTCCGCCGCGCCCTTGGGCAACTTGACGTGAAACGCTCGCTCGGCGCGATGGGCCAGGCCGTTGGCGTCGAACTCCGGCACCTGCGCGCGCACCTCGATCCGGTCACCGCGAAAAATCTGCTCCAGCGATACCGGCACCGCAATCTCGTAGTCCTGACCTGGGATGGGTATCTCGCGCTGGGCTTGCGCGCCGTGCCCGGTGCGCCGGAACGCCTCGAAAAGGTCGGCCAGGTCGACATTGTCGAAGCCGTCCCCCGAAGCATTGAAATGCTGCTGCCAATCCGGCGGCGGCGTGAACGACTCGCCGGCCGGCCGCCTGCCAAGATCATCGTAAGCCTGGCGCTTTTCCGCGTCTTTGAGCACGGCATAGGCTTCGGCGATTTCCTTGAATTTGGCCTCGCCCTGCGGGTCTTTCGAAATGTCGGGATGGTATTTGTGGGCCAGCTTGCGATAGGCTCGCTTGATCTCGTCGGCCGTGGCCGAGCGCTCGACGCCGAGCGTCTGATAGTAGTCCTTGTATTTCATGGGCGCCTCGGGGAAGGCCGTGAGCGCATGGCGAGCCCGCGCCGCCCGCGTTGGCGGCGAAGCTCGCGCACGCGTGACGCGATGTTCCAAGTTTAGGGCTGGCCCGATCCAGGGCTTTGATAAAAATCAAGACAGCGCGGCGCCCGTGGCCGGCTCGGCTGGTGCCCGCCTACAGGCCGCGCAGCAGGATCTCCAGCACCCCGATACGCAGCATGTTGGCCAGCGAGGGCGTGAGTTCGGTGAAGGCCAGGCCATAACGAATTGCCGCACCGGCGAGCTGGCTTTTCTGACGCACCGCCGCTCGGACGTTACACGTCAGTGTCTGGCCATCGTCGAGCGCAAACTTGAAACCGATTCGCAACTCCTCGAACGATTCGAGCGCCGGATAATCGGTTTCGATCCCCGCCCCCGACACGCTGAGGTCGACGATGCGGCCCTGCGAAAGCTGCGCCCGACCACCCTGGCGACCATAAAGCGTCGCGGCGATCGCCGTCTCGACGCGCAGGTGACGACGCAAGCGAATCTCCCGCGCCACCGGCGGCAACGACAGATGCAGATGAGGCACCGGCGCGTCATACGCGCACAACACGCTGGCGGGAAATTGGTGAATCGCTACGCCGTTGAACACATTGACATCGAGCCGACTGCCGGGCGCGCAGCCACCATCGTCGTCGATCCCCCCCGGACGGGATACGATCAGGCTGCGCCCGTCGATCGCGCCGAGCAACTCGGCTTCGAACTTGCGCGCACTGCCGGCCGGTTGCAGCAAGACCTTTTTGGCCCACTTTTTCAGCAGTTGCCCGGACCGGATGCGAACTTCGCCAACCCGTGCCTGGCCCGCCCCGTCAGCCAGGGCCGCCGCCTGCGCTTCGAGCGGCGGCGTGAGTTCGACCGGATTGGCCAATTGCCGGCCCCATTGCGCAATCCTGTCGCGCTGGGCTTCGGAAGTCACCGCCAGGCCCTTGGCCAACATCAGTTGTCCGGCCGGGTCGTAGATCGAGTAGGCCAGCGGTTCGCCAATCTTGATGGCAGACACGGGGATTTCGAGCAGTTCCATGGATGATCGATTGAGTCGCCGCCGGGCGGTTCCGGCATTGCTTATCCAGTAGCAACTGTCATGCCAATCGGCATTGCCCGCGGCCGCGAACCACGCCGCGACGGCCCCGTACCGCACCGGGCGGGGTCGTCGCGCGGTGTGAGGCCCGGCCATATACCGCGTGCTCGCGACGGTTTCGCTTGCTTGTCACGTTACGCCGGTGACCTCGTTACGTAACACATCCGCCATTGATCGGGCGTCGGTCGAGCGCCGGCCGGCTGGCGACGGCGCAGCGGCAATGATGCCGGGCCGCCTGCCTCAGTACACGTCGAAATCGTCGTTGCTGCGCGGCAGTCCGTCGCGCAGGGCCTGAAGCCATCGGCCGCCCGCGCGGCAGAGCAGCCGGCGCCCCCAATGGCGCACACCGCGCGCGACGAGCGCGCATGCCTGAACGGGCGAACCCGAGAGTTCGCGCGATATTCCCGTCAACCGGCAAATAGTCATGTACGTCTCCCGCAACGCATTACCGGTGGGACATGGCGGCCATCACGCGCGGCACGATGGCGGCGAATGCTTGCGCCAGCGTGGTCGTGCCGCGGCGGCATTGCCCAACGCCAGGTTCGACGTCGATGCGACCCGCGTTGTGCGCGTCAAACAGATCGCCGATCAGCCGGGCGTGCTGCTCGCTCAATCCGGCCTGGGCCAGCGTGGCCGCCCACTGCTCGCGGGGCACCGCGCGGGCGACGATCTCCCGGCCGGCGACCTCGCCGAGCACCCGAGCCACGTCGAGCGCGCTCACCCGCTCCGGCCCCTCCACGCTAAGCACGCGCGGCCCGGCGCCGGTTGTCGAGGGAAACGCCTCGCACAGCAATGCAGCCGCCAGGCGTCCGACATCCTGCGCGGCCACGCAGGGAAACTGCTTGCCCAGCGGGTCGTGCAGGCTGGGCAACACGCCAGTGGCAAGTGCGACGGGCATGACGCGCGCCCAGTTGTGCATGTGCTCGGCCGAGCGCAACAGGCACAGGCGGGTACCGAGCGGCGCGAAGCGTGACTCCAGATCATGGAACAGCTCGGTGATGCCGGTCCCGCCACACAGCTCGGCACCATAGTCGGACAACGCCACGACCCGGGGCGGTGGATTCATCAGCAATGCGCCGGCGGCGACGTCGATCATGTGACGCATCGCCTGCGCCGGCTGGCTTGCCGACCGGGGCACCGGGCACAGCATCTGCACCGCCTGCGCACCGTCGAGCGCGCGTGCGACCGTCACCGGATCGGTCAGATCCGCCACGGCGATTTCGCAGCCGAGCCGGGTCAATGGCTCGGCCTGCCGGGCCTGGCGCACCACCGCTCGTACCGGGTGCCCCGCCTGCCGCAACGCGGCGGCACTGGCGCGGCCGACGTTGCCTGCGGCGCCGAATATCACGAACATGCCAAGCTCCTTGTCGATCTCTGTTTCATACCTTGCGATCTTAGAAGTGCCGGGCCCATCCTGCGCGCACGGAAGGATCGCTTTGCGCGGATTTGGATGACTTTTTGCGAGCGCCACGGCGACCCTGCGCCGATGCACCCGCCATGGACGCAGTACAATGCCAGCACCCTTGGCGCGCTCCACGAGGCCCCCGATGAACGTCGCTTCGCCCATTGCCTTGCCGCACAGCGGCACCCGCGTTCGCCTGCGCTCCAGCGCCGGTCTGGGCTGGCATGGATTCGGCGCTGACCTGATGAGCGTATCGGCGGGTTTGCACCGCATACCGGCCATGCCGGTGCACCGCATCGGCGTGCACGTCGGGGCGCCGGTGAAAGCGCACTGTCACTGTGAAAGTCAACGCCGCTCACGCCTTCAGGCGCATGGCGACGCCGACGTGATTCCCGCCGGGCTCGACGGACAATGGACCGACGAAGCCAGTTGCACGATCTTCAGCATCTGGATCGGCGAGCCGCTGGCACGCAAAACCTTCGATCAGTTGGATCTGAAAGCTGCCCAGGCGAGCATTCGGCCACAACTGCAAATGCGCGATATCCGCTTTCAGCATCTGGCCTGGGCCTTGCACGCCGAACTGGAGGCCGACCAGGCCTGCGATCCGTTATATGCGGAAAGCCTGTGCACGGCGATGATCGTGCGCCTGATCGGCACAGTGCCATCGCTCGAACACCGTCGGCGCCGGAAGCTGGCGCCAGTCATGGCCGGGCGCCTGATCGAATATATCGACAGCCACCTCGCCGAGCGGCTCACCCTTGCCGAACTCGCCGCCGTCGCCGGCTTGAGCGTGCCCCACTTCAAGGTGCTGTTTCGGGAGACGCTGGGCATGCCGGTGCATCGCTACGTGATACAGCGCCGGGTTGAGCGGGCCAGCGTGCTACTGCAGCAGGGCAAGTTCGGCGCCAGCCAGATCGCGCTGGACACCGGATTCGCTCATCAAAGCCATATGGCGCACTGGATGAATCGCCTGCTCGGCGTGTCGCCGCGAGACATCGTCGCCGCCAACACGCCGGCACGCCGGACACCTCATGGCGGCTGAACAACCGGCACAGCTCACGCGTTCGGTCAGCGTGTGGGACGCACCGACGCGATTATTCCACTGGCTGACGGTGACGCTGGTGGCCGCGGCCTACGTCACGGCACGGCTCAACTGGATGGATTGGCACATCTGGATTGGCCAGGCATTGCTGGCGCTGGTGCTGTTTCGCCTGCTGTGGGGCTGCTTCGGTAGCGACACGGCACGATTTCGAACCTTTGTCGCGTCACCCGCGGCCGCATGGCGACATCTGCGGCATTTGACGCGGCGCGAGCCTGACCGGCAGGTCGGCCACAATCCCGCCGGGGGCTGGATGGTATTGCTGCTGCTCGGCTTGCTGTTGGGCGAGACGCTCACGGGGCTGTACGTCAACAATGACGTGGCCGACGATGGGCCGCTGACGGCCTGGGTGCCGGCGCCGGTCGCCAATGGGATCACGGCGCTGCATGGTCTGCTGTGGGATGCGCTGCTGGCTTGCGTCGCGCTGCACGTGCTGGCGATCGCGCTTTATGCGGCCCTCAAAGGGCACAATCTGCTGCGCCCGATGCTAACGGGCCGCAAGCGCCTGCCTGCCGGGATTGCCGCACCGCGGCTGGCGCCGCCGGCGCGCGCCCTGCTGATGCTGGCGATCGGCGCCGCGGCCACGGCACTGATCGCCAACTTCCTGTAGCAACTACGTCATTGCCCCTTGGGTGGGGTAACCTGGCCGCGAATTTCGCCGGCCGGATGGTCCTTGGTGTGCACGTTGATGTAGGTGTCGCCGGCCAGGAACGCTTTCGCGTCGGCTGGCGAGAGCTTGGCTTCGCCCTTGATCGGACTGCTCACCGCGGCGCCCTTCTTCGACAGCCAGACCTTGACCGGCCCGTTCTTGCCCGCCGCGCCCGCGTGAATATGTGCCATCGTGGCCGCACTCGACAGGCCGCTGAAGGTGATATCCCAGGTCACGACGTGCGTGGCCGGATCGTAGGTCAGCGCAGCGCTGCCACTGCCCGGACTTTGCACCGCGGGCACCTCGTGCGCGCCGTCGAGCGGTACCGTGAATGAAAGCGGCGCCGCATTGGCCAGACTCATCGAGCCCGCCAGCGCGAGCCCGCCAACCATCAGAACAGCCCGCCGTGACATCGAAATTCGCATTTGATTCTCTCCTATCCGGTTCGATCTGACTGAACAACCTCATGAACACGCGCCTTCTCGCAACGCTCCCGCGCCATGCGAAACCGGCCCTGGCCGAGCGCCGGGAAAGCAAAGCCGCGCTCGCAGCCCGCGCCGCTCGGACAACGGCAAAGCGCCATCGGCCGCCGTTGGGGGGATGAACACGCGCCGTGGATGATCCTAGCACAGGAAGCCGCAACGAGTCGGCCGCATCCTCGTAGCACGCCGGAGCCCGTCGACCAGGCCGGCCGCGCCGGCGTGCGTCGGGCGTGGCGGCAACCGGCGGCGCCCCGGGCGCGGCGTTTCCTACATGACCACGTTATCGCCACCGGCGCGCTCGTGCAGCGGATCCGGGCTTTGCTGCGTCCCGCGCAATACGCCGGCGTCGTCGAACAGGAAGTGATACAGCTGGTACCACTGCCCATCCTGCAGGAAGCGATAACTCCAGACTTCGCGCTTTTGCAGCGGGAAGTAAGCCTTCTCGGCGGGCTGGCCGAAGTGCTCGAGGACGTCCCGCTCGGTCCACTTGTCGATCTGCGCCCGATAGAACTCGCTGGGCTGCAGTACCTGCCGCACGCTGAGCACCTTGCCGTCGGCACTTGCGTGTACCGCGGTGGTCACCTCGCCCATCGGCTGGGTCGGCCACATCAGGCGCCTGGTACCGTCGGCCAGCGTATAGACTTCGCGCGGCGGCCCCAGCCTGGCGACCACGGCGGAGACCGGCTCGCCGGCCTGGAATGACTCCCAGGGCTGCGCGCATGCGCCGAGCAGCAACGCTGCCGTGCAGGCCAGCAGCGTCATCGCCCGGCGGGAGTGCCGGCCGCGGCGATGCGCGACTGGATAGGATATCGAATGATTTCGTGTCATGGTGAGCTCCCGCTGAAGCGCCGCCGCCTCATGCACGCCGGCGGCGCGGCAAACCCATTGGTGCGACGTGACTGGAAATCGGTCCGCCGACGCGCTCAGCGCGAGCCGATCAACCCGGTGCGCTCGTCGATGCCGAGCATCAGATTCAGGTTCTGCACCGCCGCGCCAGAAGCGCCCTTGCCGAGGTTGTCAAGGCGCGCCACCAACAGAATCTCGTCCCCCGACGGGCTCGCGAACGACATCAACTCGAGCTGGTTGGTGCCGCTGAGGGTATCGGCGCGAATGAAATCGCCGCGCAGCAGTTGCTCTCGGGAGTCCGCCGGCACAACGCTGACGAACGCCGCGTCGCGGTAGTGTTCGGCCAATGCGCCGTGCACGGCGGTCGCGTCGCCATTGAGCGCCTCGCGCGCCAGGGTGACGATCACCAGCATGCCAGTCGGGAAATGCCCTTCGCTGGGCACGAAAATCGGCCGGCGGCGCAGTTGCGCGTGCATCTGGATTTCCGGCACGTGCTTGTGAGCCAGCTTGGTGCCATAGAGAGCGAACGGCTCGGGATCCTCGCCTTCGTGAATCTGTATCAGCGCCTTGCCGCCGCCGGTATAGCCGGACACGCCGACAATGTGCATCGCCTGGTCGGGTTGCACGACACCGCGCTGCACCAGCGGGCGAAGCAGCGCAATTGCGCCGGTCGCATAACACCCGGGATTGCTGACCCGTGGCGCTTCGGCAATACGTGCCCGGTGCCCGTCGGTGAGTTCGGGAAAACCGTATACCCAATCGGGAGCGGTACGGTAAGCCGTGCTCGCGTCGATCACGCGCACCTTGGGATTCTCGATCAGCGACACCGCTTCGCGCGAGGCATCGTCGGGCAGGCACAGAATCACCACGTCCGCGCCGTTCAGTGCGCGGCGCCGATGCTCGAGCGAGCGCCGATCGCTCTCGGCGATCGAGATCAGTTCGAATTCGTCGCGCTGCGCCAGCAGGTCGAGAATCTGCAATCCGGTGGTGCCATGCTGGCCATCGACATAAATAGCGGGTTTTGCTGCCATTGCATTTCCTTGAAAAACCGCCCGATCGGGACGGCCGGTGCATCGATATTGCCTGCGCGCTGGCGCAGCTTTGTCTTATCCGACAACTATATCACCCAACGCGCCAGCCGTTGCGGCGGCGCGCAGGCCCAGCAACGCCGTGCAGGCTGGATCATTACGTCCCCGCAATAGATGTAACAGCGGCGCCCGCCGGGACGAACGGCTAACCGCCTGTCAGTCCCATGCAATAATGCTTTTTTTACCGATGACCCGCGACACCCGGTTACATGCGGAAATGCGCGCTTACAAGTTGTCACGTTTGCACCGCCTCGCGGCGTTAGGATGGCGTCGCTCGGTAGCACCCCG
>JAGXBI010000404.1 GCA_018971155.1 Burkholderiales bacterium | reverse complement strand
GCGCTGCCTGGATGTGTACGGCAACCACCCCGCGACATGGACCGCCTTGCAGCAGCGCGGCATGTCGGCCGATTTCGGCTGGGGGCCCTCGGCGCGCCGCTACGCCAGCCTCTATGCGACGCTCGCGCCCGCGCGCAGCATGCCCGGACGTGTCGCCCCGGACGAGCGGGCCCCGGCCCAGACAACCGTGCAAACCACGGCGCAAACAGCGGTGCCGGCGACGGCGCTGCGGCATTTTGCGTCGACGGTATCGCAGCGTGGCACCTCATGTTCGCCTTCCTGCCGCGAGTAACGCCCGCGCCGCTGGCGATGCTGACCGATCTGGCGCTCAACCTGCGCTGGACCTGGAACCATGAGCTGGACACCCTGTGGCGCACGATCGATGCCGAGTTGTGGGAGCGCACGCACAACCCGTGGGCCGTTTTGCAGAACGTCTCGCAGGACCGGCTCGACGAGCTCAGCCGCGATAGCGCGTTTCTCGAAGAGCTCGCACGGGTGCTCGAGAGCCACCGGCGCTACCACGACGAACCCGGCTGGTGCCGCGCATGCGCGGGCGAGGGCGAGCTGGCGACGATCGCCTACTTCAGCATGGAGTTCGGCCTGAGCGAGGCATTTCCGCTCTATGCCGGCGGGCTGGGCGTGCTGGCCGGCGACTACCTCAAAACCGCCAGCGATCTCGACGCGCCGATCGTCGGCGTCGGCCTGCTCTACCAGGAAGGCTATTTCCGGCAGACCATCGACGCCGGCGGCCAGCAGCGCGAAGCCTATCCGTACAACGACCCGAACAGCCTGCCGATCCAACCGGTGATCGGCAGCGACGGCGCGTGGGTCAAGGTCGGGCTCAGGCTGCCCGGGCGCAAGGTTTATCTGCGCGTATGGCAGGCGATCGTCGGGCGCACGCATCTTTATCTGCTCGACAGCAACGACGTGCGCAACGGCCCGGGCGACCGCGGCATTACCGCCAAGCTCTACGGCGGCGGCTCGGAAATGCGCCTGCTGCAGGAAGTGATATTGGGCGTGGGCGGCTGGGCCATGCTGGGGGCGCTGGGCCTCAAGGTCGACGTCTGTCACCTCAACGAAGGGCATGCCGCGTTGCTGGTGCTGGCGCGCGCGCGCAGCTTCATGCGCCGCATGGGCACCTCGTTCTGGGAGGCCTGGTGGGCGACCCGCGCCGGCAACGTGTTCACCACGCACACCCCGGTGGCGGCCGGCTTCGACGCCTTCGCGCCGGCGCTGGTGTGCAAGTACGCTCACGAATATCTGCAGGACGTCGGCCTCTCGCAGCGTGACTTCCTGGCCCTGGGCCGGCTCGATCCGTTCGACGACCACGAGCCCTTCAAACTGGCTTACCTGGCGCTGCGCGGCTGCGCGCAGGTCAACGGCGTCAGCCGCCTGCACGGCAAGGTCAGCCGCCGCCTGTTCGCCGACCTGTATCCGCGCTGGCCGATCGACGAAGTGCCGGTACGGCACGTTACCAATGGCGTACACGTGCCGTCGTGGGATTCGGCATGGTCGGACCGGCTGTGGACCGAAGCCTGCGGCAAGCAACGCTGGCTGGGCGCGGTGGACGCGCTGCCCGCCGCGGTCGCCGTCAACGATGACCGCAAGCTCTGGGAGCTGGCCGCCGCGCAGCGCCGCGACCTGGTGCAGTACACGCGGCAGCGCTTGATGTGGCATCTGGGCCAGCGCGGCGAATCGGCGCAGGTGGTGGCGGTGGCCGCGCAGGTGCTCGACCCCAACATCCTGACGCTGGGCATGGCGCGGCGCTTCACCGGCTACAAACGGCCCAATCTGCTGTTGAGCGATCCGGAGCGCCTGGCCCGGCTGCTGTGCTGCGACCAGCGCCCCGCGCAGCTGATCATTGCCGGCAAGGCCCACCCCGAGGACGAAGAGGGCAAGCGCCTGATCAAGGCCTGGTTCGAGTTCTCGCACCGCCCGCAACTGCGGCGGCGCGTGGTGCTGCTCGAAGACTACGACATCGCGCTGGCGCAGCAGCTGGTGCAGGGCGTCGACGTCTGGATCAACACGCCGCGCCGGCCGTGGGAAGCCTGCGGCACCAGCGGCATGAAGGTGCTGGCCAATGGCGGGCTCAATCTGTCGGAGCTCGACGGCTGGTGGGCCGAAGCGTACGAGCCGGCCTTCGGCTGGGCGATCGGCGAGGGCGGGCCGAGCGACGACGCGGCGGACGCCGAGCGGCTATACCGGCTGCTCGAAGACGAAGTGCTGCCGCTCTTTTACGCGCGTGACGCGCAAGGCATCCCGCGCGAATGGGTCAAGCGCAAGCGGGCCAGCATGGCGAACCTGGCGCCCCGGTTCAGCAGCAACCGGATGCTGGCCGAATATCTGGAGCAGTTCTATTTGCCGGCGATTCGCGCGGTGCGCCGCCGCGAGGACAACCAGGCCAAACTCGCGCGCGAGCTGTGCGCGTGGCAGGCCGCCCTGGCCGCGCAGTGGCACGAAGTGCACTTCGGCAGCGTGGAGGTCAAACGGCAGGGCGATCAATGGCGCTTCGACGTGCCGGTCTATCTGGGAGAAATCATGCCCGACGGCGTCAAGGTCGAGCTGTATGCGATGCCCTATGGCGAGCTGCCAGCGCAAGCGATTCCGATGCAGTCGCTGGGCCCGATTACCGGCGCGTTGCAAGGCTACATTTTCTCGGCGCATATCCCCGCCGAGCGCCCGGCCGAACACTACACGCCGCGTGTGCGTGCCTGGCACGCCGACGCATTCCTGCCCGCCGAGGCCTCGC
>JAGXBI010000060.1 GCA_018971155.1 Burkholderiales bacterium | reverse complement strand
AGCCATTTTCGAGGCGAATGTTCACGATCTCGGGTATGCGCTGCTATTGAAGAAGTACACGTCCACGGTCGTGGATGCGACGCCGGAACAAATACGTCAAGCGGCTGACGACTCGATACCGCGCGTCGCGCCGGTGTTCTGGTCGTTCCGCTTCATGGTCGGCCTGGGGTTCACGTTCCTGCTGACATTCGTCCTGGCCTTTTGGTATTGCGCGCGCCGCAAACTGACGTCGGATGGCAAGCGCTGGTTCCTGCGCTGGGCCGTGATCGCCATCCCGCTACCCTGGCTCGCCGCGGAATTGGGGTGGATCGTAGCGGAGTATGGCCGGCAGCCATGGACCATCGCAGGCATCCTGCCGACCCATTTGTCGGCGTCGACCCTCCAGCCGAGCGACCTGTACTTCAGTCTGGCTGGCTTCATCTTCTTTTACACGTTGCTGTTCGTCATCGAAATGTTCCTGATGATCAAATACATTCGCATCGGCCCGTCCTCGCTCAATAGCGGACGTTACCACCATGAACGGTCGTCGCAATCCACCGCGACCAATTAACGGGAGCTTGCCATGTTGGATTACACAACACTCAAATTGATCTGGTGGGTGCTGATCGGCGTGCTACTGATCGGCTTTGCCTTGACCGACGGCTTCGACATGGGGGTCGGTGCACTACTACCGTTTCTCGGCAAGACGGACAACGAAAGGCGCATCATCATCAACACCGTGGGCCCGACCTGGGAGGGCAACCAAGTCTGGTTCGTGACCGCCGGCGGCGCCATCTTCGCAGCTTGGCCGCTGGTGTACGCCAGCGCTTTTTCGGGACTCTATATCGCGTTACTGCTGGTGCTCTTCGCTCTCTTTTTCCGGCCGGTCGGTTTCGATTACCGCAGCAAGCTGGATAACCCGCACTGGCGGAGCGCCTGGGATTGGGCGCTGTTTGCGGGCAGTACCGTGCCGGCGCTCGTTTTCGGGGTCGCCTTCGGTAATCTGCTGCAGGGCGTCCCGTTCTTCTTCGACAGGGATCTGCGCGTGACCTACACAGGGTCATTCTGGGCGCTGCTGAACCCGTTTGCACTGCTGTGCGGCGCCATCAGCCTGCTCATGCTGACCTCGCACGGCGCGGCCTTCCTCAGAACCAAGACGGATGGTGCCGTCGCCGCCAGGGCTTCGCGAATCCTACGCATCACATCGTTGCTCACCGTATCGCTTTTCCTGATCGCAGGTGTCTTTGTCGCGAAAGTGGTCCCGGGCTACTACCTCCTGACGGATGCGGCGCTGACCGATGGTCCAGCCAACCCGCTCTTGAAATCGGTGTTCACCGCCCCTGGGCTTTGGCTCGGCAATTATCTGCAACATCCGTGGATGATCGTGGCGCCGGTGGTGGGTTGTGTCGGCGCCCTGCTCGCCGCAATACTCGCGAGTTCGCGACTGCAAAAGTCCGGATTCATGGCGACCGGCTTGATGATTGTCGGCATCATCCTGACCGCAGGCTTCTCGATGTTTCCATTCGTCATGCCCTCGTCGAGTTCGCCACAAAGCAGTCTGACGCTGTGGGACGCCGCGTCGAGCAAATTGACGCTGGAAATCATGCTGCTCACCGTGATCGTATTCCTGCCGGTCGTGCTGTTATATACCGGCTGGGTCTATCGCGTGATTCGCGGCCGGATCACGGCCGAAACGATCGAACAAAACAAACACTCGATGTATTAAGGAGTCGGCAATGTGGTATTTCACCTGGATTTTGGGCGTCGGCGTAGCCCTGGCTTTTGGCATCATCAATGTCATGTGGCTCGAAGCCCATGACGACTTTGATCGCCGCGAGCAGGACGGCAACGTGAACTGACCGTCACAAAAAAAACCGGCGCGCCCTACATGTTTGGCGCGCCGGTTTCCGGTATCTACCTCGGGATCAAATCTGCAAGAAAATGCGCATGTAGTGATCGATCAGCAGGGCGGCAAAAATCAACGAGAGATAGACAATCGAGTATCGGAAAGTCTTGCGCGCCAATTGATCCGAGTAAGCGCGCCACAGTTTCCAGGCATAAACCAGGAAAATCCCACCGAGAATCACTGCTCCGGCTAAATAGGCGAACCCGCTCATGCCATACGCATAGGGCATCAGCGATACCGCAAACAGCACGATTGTGTAGAGCAAAATGTGCAGCCGGGTGAATCGCTCGCCGTGTGTCACCGGCAACATTGGCAGCCCCGATTTGACATAGTCCTGACGCCGGTACAGAGCCAACGCCCAAAAATGCGGCGGTGTCCACACAAAGATAATCAATACCAGCATCCAGGCTTCCGGCGGCACCGAGCCCGTCACTGCAGCCCAGCCAAGCGCTGGCGGCATGGCGCCAGCAGCTCCGCCAATAACGATATTCTGCGGAGTCGCCGGTTTGAGTACGATCGTATAAATGATGGCGTAGCCGACGAATGTAGCAAAAGTCAGCCACATCGTCAGCGCATTGGTGAAGGTGTCGAGCACCCACATGCCCGTGCCGCCGAGCACGGCCGAGAAGACGATGATCTGGAGCGGTGTGATTTCCCCACGTGCGGACGGCCTCCAGGCCGTGCGCCGCATCAGCGCATCGACTTTCTGCTCGACCAGGCAGTTGATGGCGAACGCGGCACCTGCCAGCAGCCAAATACCGATCGTGCCGCCAATCAGCACTTGCCAGGGCACCATCCCGCGCGTCGACAGAAACATGCCGATGACGGCGCAAAACACCGCCAGTTGCGTGACGCGAGGTTTGGTAAGCGACCAATATTGCGCGAAGCGATTGGCCGGGAGTGAGGGGGCAGTGGTACTTTCCATGGCGCGTGTTGTCGTGCGCTACACCGAGCGGGGGCCTGCGTTGTCCAGCGAGTCGGCCAGAGGCGATTGCTGGAGCGTCTGGGCACGTGCCAAACGCCCGGCCGTAACGATGTGATAGTTTAACATAACAAGCAATAACAGCATGAAGGCTGCGCCACCCGTATGGGCCACGGCGATCGGCAGTGGCCACTTAAGTAAAATATTCCCCAACCCGGTAAGCAATTGCGCCAGCAACATCAGCAACAGCAGCGTGGCTGTCTTTCTCAGGGCGGCAACGCGACGCAAGCGGAAGCCGAGCCAGGTCAAATATGCAATGACGACGAAGGCGAAGGTGCGGTGCACCCAGTGAATCGCCACCAGCGCGTCCATCGGAATAATTTCACCCCCGGCGGTGCGCCCAAGTGCACGCCATAACTTAAAGCCTTGGGCGAAATCCATGGGTGGGATCCAATCACCGCGACATTTCGGAAAATGCGTGCACGCCAGCACTGCATAATTGGTGCTGACCCATCCGCCGAGTGCGATCTGCATCGCCAGCAGGGCCAAACCGCCCAACGCGAACCACCGCCACCGCAGCAAGGCTTCGTTTGGTACAACGAGCTCCTGGCGCGAGGCGAGCCAGGTAAGCGTGCCCAGCAAGGTCAATGCCAGTAACAAGTGCGTGGTGACGATGACAGGTTGCAGTTTCATCGTTACAGTCCAGGCGCCGAACGCCCCCTGCAAACACACCAAAAGAAAGGCGCCCGTCGACAGCCAGGGCGATTGCCCGAGTTCCTTGCGCTTGACCCACGCCAGTACCATCAAGGTAATGATGAGCACGCCAATGGCCATCGCGAAATAGCGATGGATCATTTCGATCCAGGCCTTCGTGAAGGTAACCGGGCCGGTCGGCAAGGCGGTTTCGGCCGCGCGGATTTCACTATGCGCAAGAAATGGCGAGGCGGTGGCGTAACAGCCCGGCCAATCCGGGCATCCCAGTCCGGAATCGGTCAAGCGGGTAAAACTGCCAAACATAATCAGGTCGAAGGTGAAAAAAACAGCCACCCACGCCAATTTTCGAAATTTGTTGCGATCCCCTTTGGTCTTGACATACAGCAGCGGGATCAGCGCGATGGTCAGGCCGATCAGCCCCAATTGAAAGACATACATACCAGATAATTTCCGATTACCAGCAAAAGAACGCCGGGCCCGCCGATCGGCAGGCCCGCGCCGCCAATATCAGCCGACGCTCGACCATTTCAGCAGTTTGACCAGATCCTGATTGATTTTCACCGGGTCAGGGTTGTTGGGAAAAACCATCATCAGGTGGCCAACCGGATCCACCAGGTAGATATGATCGCGCAAGCCGCTGTCGGCTGATGCCGGCAACCACGCCTGCAATGCAGCGGGGTCGACGCGCAGCATGCGCGTCTGGGCATAGGCGTTGCGAATTTGCGGCTGAATTTGCGCATCGTCCGTTACCAGCCAGACGGACAGAACCCGGGCGCGCTGCTCACCTTGCAGCGTCCGTATCTGACGCATGTAATAGAGTTTCGTCACGCACGCCTTGTCGCACGAGCCGCTGTCGGCGCTCATCATCAGCCACTTGCCCTTCAAATCGGCCAGCGCCATCGGCCTGCCGGCTTCGTCCCGCACCTGCAGATCGGCAGGAATGGGGCGCTGCGGCACGATCAGCTCGCCATAGTTGGTCTGCCCACCGTGCGGCTTGACGACGAAATAAGCGACAAATGCAGCCACGATCGGCGCAGCGCAAACCACAAATATCGCCAGGATCGTCAGTCGGGCACGGCGTTGCTGTCGCGTTGGCGGAAACTCGCCGGACGAGCGCATGGTCGATTCGGTTTCACCGGAGTCCGATGCCTTCATATGCAGTCACTCATTGGGGGTATTTTTCTGCCGACCGGATCACGGCACGCCCTCGCCTGTATGCCATGCGCAAGCTCATCAGCAATAGCACCAGCGCCAGACCGAACCATTGCGCGGCATACCCGTAATTGCGCGCCACGTCCATCGTCGGCTTCGGCCAATCCCGTATCAGATGGTCATTCATCGGGCTGGTCTGCATGATAACAAACGGTTGCAACATCAGCCCGGTCTCTTTCTCATAGGCTGCCACGTCGAGATTCTGGCGGATCGCCGCGCCCGGCGGGGAACCGTTGCCGAGTTCGAATGCACGACTCGGATTGGCCCTGGCGACTCCTTCGACTTCGACTACGCCCGCCGGCGTGGGATACGGCATGATCGCCGTGCGATCGCGCAAATCACGCGGCAACCAGCCGCGATTGACCAGCACATAGCGGGGGGCGCCCGAGCCGTCTATCTCCAGCGGCATCACCACGTAGAATCCCGGCAAGCCATTATGCGGCCGGTTATCCAAATAAACGGCGCGCTCCGGCAGGAACCGTCCGACCACCCTGACGCGGTGATACGCCACAGCCGACAGGCTCAACGGCGCCCGCCCGACCTGAATGGGCGGGGCATCCGCCCAGCGATCGAGAAGCGCCTGGCGCGCCAGCCTTTCGTGAGCCCGTTGCAATTGCCACACGCCCAACCCGCAGGTCAGCGCGATGCCAAGAAGCACCGCCATGGCCGATCTCGGTCGGCATCCCCGCCATATTGCTTTAAACACGCTCACCTCGCCGATCCGTCATTCCATCCCTGTGTGAAGGTGCGATAATGCAACCTCAAGCGCTCTCTGACAGATCATGCGTATTATTGTTGCCATTGCATTTGTCCTGATTCTCGGAAGCCTGGCTTCCGCGCTCGTCTTCATGATGAAGGACAAGGGAACGACCAACCGCGCGGTTCACTCGCTGATGTTCCGCGTCGGCTTTTCGATCAGCCTGTTCCTGTTCATTTTATTCGCGAACTGGATGGGCTGGATCCACAGCACCGGCATCCGCTACTGAATCCTGGCCGAATCCGCCGCCAGGATTGGCGGCCCCACAAAGAAAAACGCCGCCGGGATTGGCGGCGTTTTTGCAATGGCAGGTGCTAGAGCCAATACACCACGACGTAAAGACCCAGCCAGACGACATCGACGAAGTGCCAATACCAGGCCGCTCCCTCGAAGCCGAAGTGGTGCTCCGGCGTGAAGTGCCCCTTCAGGATACGGATAAGCATCACACTCAGCATCACCGTACCCATCATGACGTGAAAGCCGTGAAAGCCGGTCAGCAGGAAGAAGGTCGAGCCGTAGATGCCCGACGTCAACTTCATGTTGAGTTCATGGTAGGCGTGGAAGTATTCAAACCCCTGGAACCCCAGGAAGGTAACGCCAAGGCAAATCGTCAGGAATAACCAGAACGCCGCGCGCGCCCGCTGGTTCGCACGCAAGGCGTGGTGGGCAATCGTGATGGTCACGCCCGAGCTGAGCAGCAATGCCGTGTTGAGCGTCGGAATCGGCCACGGCCCCATCGTGCCGAATTTATCAACCACGCCCGCCGGCCCGAGGGTTGGCCAAACGGCGGTGAAATCGGGCCATAGCAGCTTGGCGTCGAGCCCTGCCAACTGGGGCAGCGCGAAATTCCGCGCGTAGAACAAGGCGCCGAAGAACGCCGCGAAAAACATCACCTCGGAGAAGATGAACCAGCTCATGCTCCACCGATAGGACACATCGACGTTGCGGCCGTAATGCCCGCCCTCCGACTCGCCGATGGCATCGGCGAACCATCCGCGCAGCACGAGCAGCAACCCCAGCATGCCGACAGTGAAAGTCCACGGCGCAAAAGACAGGCCATTGACCCAGCCGGCCGCCGACGCCAATATCACCAGCAGCCCGACGCTGGCAAGGACAGGGTAGCGCGACGGCGCTGGCACGAAATAGCGAGATGCCGCCTGGTGTTGACCGCTCATTGTTGTTTCTCCACTTGAGTCCAGTTTTTCCGCATTCTTATTACTTGGCCAAATTGATCGCCACTCGAACCACCACAATCAATATCGCAATGAACAGTGCCGCCCCGACCAGCCCCGCCACAATCACATGTACCGGATTGAGCTGCGCCATGTCGCGGTCGTGATCCTTGCCCTTGCGCACGCCGAAAAACGACCAGAATACAGCGCGCATCGACTGGCCAAACGATGGTTTGCGTCGAACCGCCCGCTTGAGGTCATC
The DNA here is from genome assembly GCA_018971155.1 of Burkholderiales bacterium. Lineage (GTDB taxonomy): Bacteria > Pseudomonadota > Gammaproteobacteria > Burkholderiales > Burkholderiaceae > Pandoraea. Next base: position 7,106 of record JAGXBI010000060.1, on the reverse strand, counting down.
CACCGCCACTCTCCCGTTGATTCGTCGCGACATCGGTTGAAGTCGCGCCCAGCTCGAAAGAAGTATAGGACAGCGTGATCGTCGGGATATCCTTGGGCAACTTGGGATCGACGACGAAAATCACCGGCATCTCCCGACTCTCGTTGGGCTTGAGCGTTTGCTGGGTAAAGCAAAAGCACTCGATCTTCTTGAAGTAACTGGTTGCTTCGGCCGGCGCATAGCTGGGAATCGCCTGCAGACGAACCACGTGGTCCGTTCGGTTGCTCACTTTGTACAACACCTGGGCAATTTGCCCCGGATGCACCGTCATGCTCCGTTGCATCGGCTTGAACCGAAACTCGCCGCGCGCATTGGCATCGAATTCGATGGTTATCTCGCGGCTCTCGTCGACCTGCGTGTTGCGCGCCAGCGCAAGCGAGGTTTTGTCGCCGACGCGATTAATCCCGGTCAGACTGCAAAAAGCCCGATAAAACGGCACCAGGGCATAACCGAATCCGAACATGAATGCGGCCAGCAATAGCAATTTGCCGAAAGTGCGTCGGTTTGCGCGCCGGTTGCGCTCGATCATGACGGATTCCTGAAATGGTTACCGCACTAGAAACCCAGCAATTTGACTTTCACCATTACGCCAAAGAAAAAGATCGCCACGATCGATACCAAGATCCAGGCCAACCTGATGTTCCTGGCGCGAGCATCCTGTCGCGATTTTTTCTCTTCCTGCTGCGAAACCATGGCATCCCCGAGCGGGATGAGCAATCACGCTCATCCCCGTGTTGGCCGGACCGGCTCAGAGAACCTGAGGCGGCGTCTCGAAGGTATGGAACGGCGCCGGGCTCGGAACCGTCCACTCGAGTCCCTCCGCGCCATCCCACGGCTTGTCTTCCGCCTTTTTGCCGCCGCGGTAAGTCGGCAGCGCGACGCAGAAGAGGAAATACACTTGCATCAGCCCGAACCAGAAGGCCCCGACAGTGGCAATCTGGTTGAAATCCGTGAATTGCGCCGGGTAGTCGGCGTAGCGGCGCGGCATGCCCGCCAGTCCCAGGAAGTGCATCGGGAAGAACGCCACATTGAAGGAAATCAGAGATCCCCAGAAGTGGATTTTGCCGCGCAGTTCGCTATACATATGGCCGGTCCACTTGGGCGACCAGTAATACCATCCCGAGAACAGCGCGAATAGCGAACCCGCCACCAGCACGTAATGGAAATGGGCCACCACATAGTACGTGCCATGCAACTGAATATCGATCGGCGCCATGGCCAGAATCAGGCCGGTAAAGCCGCCCATCGTGAACACGAACAGGAAGCCGAGCGCGAACAGCATCGGCGTCTCGAAGGTCAGCGAACCGCGCCACATCGTCGCCACCCAGTTGAACACCTTCACGCCGGTCGGCACGGAAATCAGCATGGTCGCGTACATGAAGAACAACTGGCCGGTCACCGGCATGCCGGTGGCGAACATGTGGTGCGCCCAGACCATGAACGACAGGATCGCGATCGACGCGGTTGCATACACCATCGAGCTGTAGCCGAACAGCCGTTTGCGCGAGAATGCCGGGATAACCTGCGAGATGATGCCGAACGCTGGCAGGATCATGATGTACACCTCGGGGTGCCCGAAGAACCAGAACACATGTTCGTACATGATCGGGTCACCGCCGCCAGCCGCATTGAAAAACGACGTGCCGAAATGGCGATCGGTCAGCAGCATGGTGAGTGCGCCAGCCAGCACCGGCATCACGGCAATCAGCAAATAGGCCGTAATCAACCATGTCCAGCAGAACATCGGCATCTTCATCAGCGTCATGCCCGGTGCGCGCATATTCAAAATGGTGACGATGATATTGATCGCCCCCATGATGGACGAGGCACCCAGAATGTGGCCGGCGAAGATCGCCATGTCCTGGCCTGGGCCCATCTGAATGGACAGCGGCGCGTACATCGTCCAGCCGGCGGCAGTCGCGCCGCCCGGCGCGAAGAACGAACCGAGCAACAGCGCACCGCCGACCGGCAGCAGCCAGAAGCTGAAGTTGTTCATCCGCGCGAACGCCATGTCGGGTGCGCCGATTTGCAGCGGAATCATCCAGTTCGCGAAACCCACGAAAGCCGGCATGATCGCGCCAAAAATCATCACCAGGCCGTGCATCGAGGTCAGTTGATTGAAGAATTCGGGTCGCATGATCTGCAACCCAGGCTCGAACAGTTCCGAGCGGATCAACAAGGCCATCACGCCGCCGGACAGCAGCATGACAAACGAAAAGCACAGATACATCGTGCCGATGTCTTTGTGATTCGTCGCGAACAGCCACCGACGCCACCCGTGCGGATGGTCGTGTGCGTGAACGTGATCCGCCACATGATCGTGAGCGATGGAACTCATACCGAATCTCCTTCTTGAAACTCGTCGAACCGCACTTTAATTATTTTCTGATCGAACACGACACCCGGGCGGCACTCGCACTCAGGGCATCTTACCGTTGCGTGCCGCCGCCACTTGCCGGGGCTGCAACACATCACCGGTCTTGTTACTCCACGAATTACGTTCGAATGTGATGACCGAAGCGATCTCGACGTCGCTCAAGTGGCTCCAGTTCGGCATGACGTTCTTGCCATGCAGCACGATATAGACATGATTGGCAATCGGGCCGTTGGCGATCTTCGAGCCGTCCAGCGCGGGGAATGGGCCACCGCCCTTGCCGTTCGCCTGGTGACATGCCGCGCAATTGGCCATGTAGACCTGACGGCCGCGCTCCATCAGCTCGGCCATCGTATAAGTCTTGTTCGGATCGTCAGCCTGGGCCGCCATCTTCTGCTTTTCCGCATCGACCCACTTGGTATAGTCAGCCTGCGACACGACCTTGACCACCACCGGCATGAAGGCGTGCTCCTTACCGCACAGCTCGGTGCAAAAACCCCGATACACGCCAACCTTGTCTGCCTTGAACCAGGTATCGCGCACGAAACCAGGAATGGCGTCCTGCTTGACACCGAAAGCGGGAACATACCAGGAGTGAATCACGTCATTGGACGTTGTGATGATGCGTATCTTCTTATGGACCGGCACCACCAGCGGATTGTCCACCTGTTGCAAATAGGTGTTGCCCTTGGGCTGCTGGCCGTCGATCTGTTCGCGCGGTGTCGAGATCGTGGACAGGAAACTGATGCCCTGCCCTTCACCGTTGATGTAGTCGTAACCCCACTTCCATTGATAACCCGTGACCTTGACCGTCAAGTCGGAGTTGCTGGTGTCCTTCATCGCCACCACGGCTTTGGTCGCGGGCAATGCCATCAAGATCACGATGATGAACGGCACGACCGTCCAAATCACCTCGACCGTCGTGCTTTCATGGAAATTGGCCGCCTGATGGCCCTTGGACTTGCGGTGCATGATCACCGAATAGAACATGACACCGAACACGCCGACGAAGATCACGAAGCAGATGATCAACATCATCGTGTGCAGGTTGTACAACTCTTGTGCAATTTTGGTGGCCGGCGGCTGGAAGTCGAGTTCGTTGACAGCCGGGCCGCCCGGCATATTGGTCACGGCCATCGCGGGAACACAGGCAAGCAGCATGCCACTCGCCAGCAAAGCCGCCCAGGCATGTTTCATTGTTTTCATAGCTTCCTTACCCAAAATTACAATTCAATTCTTGTCTGCTCGCCTTCAGGCGCACCGCCGGAGCCAGCCTCGCAGTTCGCGGGCAAACGGCTCACGCCGATGGTACGCCAGATACTTGCCGAGGGGCAGCGTCTGCCGCCCTGCGCATAAAGTGATGCGCGTGCGCGGCTGACCGTCCACCTCGATGCGCACCCAGCGCGGGTTGAACGCGTAATGGGTCAACCGGTCGGCAGACTGCTGCTCCACCACAAGTTGCTCTGGTGATAGCCGAATGTACTCGTAATCCGTTGCGTGTCGGGCATAAACAACAAAAGCTGCACTCACGGCCAGCAAATCCAACCCCGTGAAAGGCAACACCAGCCAGGCGCCGCGGATTGCCACCACAACGGCAATGCCGAGCGACGCGGCCACCAGCGACAGGTAACACAAGACAAACTGGCGCGGGGACATGGCGCAATTTCGCTTGAGCATCCAGTCCTTGAGCACAACGTCCGTGTCCCGGCAGATCGCTTGCATTGGTTTCACCCTGAGGTAAATCGCTGCTTTCTGGCCTTTATCCCAAAAGTTCCCTCCTTCTGGGCGACAAACTGCCGCATTATAGACCTGCGTCTTTGCGAACGACAAGTTTGATACCGGGTATTAAAAAGTACGTAAGAAGGGGGGTCGCCCCGCAATCGAGCGGCCGCCGCCCGCCTCAGAAGCCGCCCGATCTGCGCCCGCCGATATCCTGCAATCGCACCACCGCATTGCCCTGTTCGTCGGTTTTTGCAGGCGTGCGCCAGGCGTGACCATAAATGAATTCAAAGGTAAGCGCTAACACACCGTCCGGGCGGCGCTGCTGCTCCAGTGCACGACACAGGGCCTGATGCCGCCGACGTCCCGTTAGTCCGTCGAAGCGTTCCGACATCGGGTTGCCGCCAAGCAATCTGACGTCCCTCAGCAACGCCGCGGGCGTCTCATAGGTCACGGTGAACGTCTCCATATCGACCACCGGCAGGCCGAAACCGCTCTGAACCATCATATCGCCGAGGTCATGCATATCCGTGAAAGCGATAACATGCGGCCTCGCGTCGACGGCGTTCCAGGCGGCGCGCAATTCGCGCAGGGTGTCCGGGCCAAACGTCGAAAACAGCAGCAGCCCATCGGTATGCAGCACCCGATGCCACTCGGGAATCACACGGTGAGGATCCTCGCGCCAGTGCAGCGCCAGGTTCGACCAGACCAGATCCAGCACACCATCCTTGAGCGGCAGGGCGCCGAAATCCGCCTGAACGACCCCTTGCGGCGCCGCGCGTCTGAGCCAGCGCCGCCAGCCCTCGGACGCGCCGCGCTCGGCGGCGGCGCGCGCCATGCCCAGCGACGAGTCGGCCCCGACCAGATACGCCTGGGGATAACGCGCCTGCAATGCCGCAAAATCGGCCCCCGTGCCGCAGCCCGCATCGAGAATGCATTTGGGAGTCAACTTGATGTAGTCCAGCCGTTCGAGCAATCGATGCGCTACCTCGCGCACCAGAAAATCGGCATCGGACCAATGCGCCGCACGGCGATCGAACACGCGACGCAGATGACGGGAATCGAAGTTCGATCGGGCGTCGGCGGTGGAGGGTGGATTCATGGCGGAGCTCATTGAGGCGGCAGTATACTCGCGACTGCGGCAGACCGTCTCCGACCGGCTGTCACCGGCCGCGAGAATCCCGTTTGCCCGGAGTAAGACGCCCCGTGTTTGTCCATACGCTGTCACCGAAAATTCGCCGCAGGCTCGCCGTGAGCCTGCGGCGAGCGTTTGACGCTGCGCTGCCGAATACCTGCCGGCTGTGTGATGACACTGCCCACAGCCTGGTGTGCACGCCATGTGCGCGCGATTATTGGCATGACCGGAACAGGCAGCGATGCCCCGCCTGCGGGATCACACTGGCGCCGGGCGCCGGCGCGCGCCGTTGTGGCAACTGTCTGGCGCATCCTCATGCGTTCGATGCCACTGTCGCGCTGCAGGATTATCGAGCGCCGCTGGATCGCTTGATTCTGGCCCTGAAATTTCGCGCCGATCTACCCCTCGCCCGGGACTTCGGCTACCGCTTGAGCCACGCACTGCGACCCCGCATCGCGAGCCCCGCCGCACTGGTCGTGCCTGTGCCGCTCTCGCCGGACCGGCTGGCCACGCGAGGCTTCAATCAGACCTGGGAAATCGCCAGAAGCGTCGCGCGCCACCTGCGTCTGGCCAGCGATCCGCACGTACTGCATCGCGTGCGGCAGACCGCGCCGCAAAGTGGACTCGACATCGCAGCACGGCGGCGCAACGTCCGGCAGGCCTTTGCCGCCGGTGACGAAGTGCGAGGGCGTGAAATCATCGTCGTGGACGACGTCATGACCACCGGTGTCACTCTCGACGAAATCGCCAAGACGCTCAAGCGGCAAGGTGCGGCGCGCGTGGTCAATGCGGTCGTGTTGCGCACGCCGCCGAACAACTGATCTTCTTCAATGTAAAAACGCTATGTTCAATGTCGTGCTGGTCGAGCCGGAAATTCCCCCCAATACCGGCAACGTTATCCGTCTGTGCGCCAACACCGGCGCACGGCTCCATTTGGTCGAGCCCCTGGGATTCCCGCTCGATGACACCAAAATGCGGCGCGCCGGGTTGGACTATCACGAATACGCGGAAATGCGCGTGCATGCGAGCTGGCAGGATTTTCTCGAGGCCGAAAAACCGCTGCCCCAGCGCATGTTCGCGCTGACCACTCGAGGAACGCGTCGTTTCGGCGAGCTGCCGCTGGAGGCCGGCGACTGGTTCATCTTCGGCGCAGAAACGCGCGGCCTGTCTCCTGCGATCCTGCAGACGTTTGCGCCGGAGCAGCGCGTCAGATTGCCGATGCGCCCGACGAGCCGCAGCCTTAATCTCTCCAACACCGTGGCAATCGTGGTGTTCGAAGCGTGGCGTCAGAGCGGCTTTTCAGGCGGCGTGTGATCCGGTCTCGGCACGGGCGTCACGCTTCAATAAAGATTCAACCGCGGCGCGAGGCGCCAGTTGCTCGAACAGCACCGCGCACACCGCCTCGGTTATCGGCATGGCAACTTGGTGCCGCCGGGCCAGTGTCAGTACCGTCTGGGCGCAGCGCACGCCCTCGGCCACGTGCCCGAGGGCGGCGAGCACCTCGTCCAGCGTGCGGCCTTGCGCCAATTGCAGGCCGACGGTCCGGTTGCGCGACAGGTCGCCGGTGGCGGTCAGGATCAAATCACCCACGCCGCTGAGCCCCATGAAAGTCTCGGGCTGCCCGCCCAATGCCACGCCCAGGCGCGTCATTTCGGCCAAGCCGCGAGTCACGAGGGCGGCGCGTGCATTCATACCCAGACCGAGGCCATCGCTGATGCCGGTCGCGATCGCGAGCACGTTCTTGACCGCGCCCCCGACTTCGACGCCGATCAGGTCGTCGCTCGAATAGACCCGCAGCGCACCATGATGGCAGGCACGTATCACCAGGTCGCACAGCTC
>JAGXBI010000403.1 GCA_018971155.1 Burkholderiales bacterium | reverse complement strand
CCCTGATAGGCGTAATAGAGCGGAAAGCCCATCCATTCGACCATCGCTTCGAGCATCGAGATATCGAGCCGGCAGCCGCGCCCGGTCTTGCCGCGCTGAATCAGCGCCGCCAGGATATTGCTGTAGGCATACATGCCCGCGGCGATATCGGCGATCGAGCAGCCGGCCTTGACCGGTTGCTCGGGTGTGCCGGTCACCGACAGAAAGCCGGCCTCGCTTTGCACCAGCAGGTCGTAGGCCTTTTTATCGCGATAAGGGCCGTCGGCGCCATAGCCGGAAATGTCGCACACGATCAGACGCTCGTGACGCTCCCGCAAGCGCTCGTAGCTCAGCCCGAGCCGCTCGGCCGCGCCCGGCGCGAGATTCTGCACCAGCACGTCGGCCTGTGCGAGCAGGCGCTCGAGCACCGGTCCAGCCTGCGCATGCTTGACGTCGAGCGTGACGCTTTGCTTGGAGCGGTTGGTCCAGACGAAATGCGAAGCCAGTCCGTCGACGCGATCGTCGTAGGCGCGCGCGAAGTCGCCCACGCCCGGGCGTTCGATCTTGATCACGCGCGCGCCGAGATCGGCCAGCTGGCGCGTCGCGAACGGCGCGGCGATCGCCTGTTCGAGCGAAACCACGGTGATGCCTTCCAGAGGTCGATGCATGGCGGTGTCGGCGGCACTCAAAAGGAACGGGGCAAGCCGAGGATGTGCTCGGCCACGTAGGAGAGGATCAGGTTGGTCGAGATCGGCGCGACCTGGTACAGACGGGTCTCGCGGAATTTGCGCTCGATGTCGTATTCGCAGGCGAAACCGAAGCCGCCATGTGTCTGCAGGCAGGCGTTGGCCGCTTCCCAGGAGGCCTTGGCGGCGAGGTACTTCGCCATATTGGCCTCGGCACCGCACGGCGCGTGCGCGTCGAACAGCTCGCAGGCGCGATAGCGCATCAGATTGGCCGCGCTGGTCTCGATATAGCTCTCGGCGATCGGGAATTGCACGCCCTGGTTCTGCCCGATCGGGCGATCGAACACGACGCGCTCGCGGGCGTATCGGGCCGCGCGATTGATGAACCACCAGGCATCGCCGATGCACTCGGCGGCGATCAGGGTGCGCTCGGCATTCAGGCCGTCCAGAATATATTTGAAGCCGCGCCCCTCCTCGCCGATCAGGTTTTCCGCCGGAATCTCGAGATTGTCGAAGAACAGTTCGTTGGTCTCATGGTTGACCATGTTCAGGATCGGCCGCACCGACAGGCCCTGGCCGATCGCCTCGTGCAGATCGACCAGAAAGATCGACAAGCCTTCGGACTTGCGTTTGACCTGCTCGGCCGGCGTGGTGCGCGCCAGCAGAATCATCAGGTCGGAGTGCTGGATGCGCGAGATCCAGACTTTCTGGCCGTTGACCACGTAGCGGTCGCCTCGCTTGACGGCCACGGTCTTGAGCTGGGTCGTGTCGGTGCCGGTGGTCGGCTCGGTCACGCCCATCGACTGCAGGCGCAATTCGCCGCTGGCGATTTTCGGCAGGTAGCGGCGCTTCTGTGCTTCCGAGCCGTGGCGCAGCAGCGTGCCCATGTTGTACATCTGGCCATGGCAGGCGCCGGCGTTGCCGCCGTTGCGGTTGATTTCTTCCATGATGACCGACGCTTCGGCCAGCCCCAGGCCCGACCCGCCATAAGCCTGCGGGATCAGTGCGGCCAGCCAGCCGGCTCCGCTCAGCGCATCGACGAATGCCTCGGGATAGCCCCGGGCGCCGTCGACCTCTCGCCAATATTCGTCGGGATAATGCGAGCACAGGTCGCGCAGCGCATCGCGGATGTCCTGATAACGGTCTTCGGCGGGCAGATTCATAAGGTGATCGAAACCGGTTGAAAACGCGCCAACGCCGGCGCGCAAGGCAAACTCAGGCGAAACTGGCGGAGCCCTCGAGGGCTACCCGGCCGTCGGCCGTGTAGGTCAGCAGATGCGCCTCGCCGGTGCCGGCATCGATGTCGCCGCAGACGTGGAACGGCGCGATATCGAACACCGGCTGGCGGGCCTGAAAGCTGAATGCGCCAAGCTTCGCGCCGGGTCGCTCGCGACCGAGCAGGTCGAGCATCAGCGTGGCCTGCAGCGGGCCGTGCACGACCAGCCCCGGATAGCCCTCGACCCCGGTCGCATAGGTGCGGTCGTAATGAATGCGATGGCCGTTGAAGGTAAGCGCGGAATAGCGGAACAGCAGCGCCGCATCGGGTGCGATGGTGCGCTGCCAGGCATGCGCCGGCGGTGCCTTGGGCTCGGGCGCAACCTTGGGCGCGCCAGCGGGCGACGGCGCGCGGTAGACGATGTCGTGCTCCTCGCGCAGCAGCACTTCGCCATCGGCGCGGCACACTTCGTGCCCGACGCAGACGAACACCAGCTCGCCCGAGCGTCCGGTCTTTTGCTCGATGTTCAAAATGGTGCTGGTGCGCTCGATCGCGTCTCCCACGCGCAGCGGTGCGACGAACTCGAAGCGGCTGCCGGCCCACATGCGGCGTGGCAGCGGCACCGGCGGCAGGAAGCCGCCGCGCCGCGGGTGGCCATCCTCGCCCAGCTCGCGCTGCGGCGCAACAGGCAGGAAATATAGCCAGTGCCATAACGGCGGCAGCGGATCGCCCGGGCGGGCGGTAATGTCGTCGCGATCGAGTGTCGCGGCCAGCGCGCGCACCGGCGCGGCGCTCACGGTGTCGGTGCTGTGCTCGGTGCGGCCAAGCCACGGCGCGTAAGTATCGGACACGGGGCGTCTCCATCAAGGTCTGGGAAT
>JAGXBI010000402.1 GCA_018971155.1 Burkholderiales bacterium | reverse complement strand
CCGACGCCGTGCGCAAGATCATCTACGAGCGCTTCAACCTGTCGCTCGGCGCGGGCCTGGGCAAGGTCAAGGGCCGCATGTTCCGCATCGGCCACCTGGGCGATTGCAATGAACTCACGCTGATGGCCGCGCTCGCCGGCTGCGAGATGGGGCTGACGATCGCCGGCGTGCCGGTGGCCGGCAGCGGCGTGAGCGCGGCCATGGCCTACCTCGCCGCCACGCCTGCCGCGGCCGCACCCCTGAAGGCGGTGGCGTAAGCCGCACCGCCAGCCTTCCAACGCAGGCATCGGCCAGCCGCCGCCAGAAGCGGGCACCGATGCCACGACAAACTCACCGCGCGGCCACGCCGCGCGACCGACAATAACGGAGACAACACACCATGAAGCGCTTTCGCGTGACCAGTACCGTGCTGCTGATGCTGTGCATCATGTATTTCATCACCTACCTCGACCGCGTCAATGTCAGCACCGCGGCCGCCGGCTTCGCCAAGGACTTCGGACTCAGCAAGACGGAAATCGGTTTTGTGTTTTCCGCCTTTGCTTATCCTTACCTGCTGTTCCAGATCATCGGCGGCTGGGTCAGCGACCGCTTCGGCGCCGGCAAGACCCTGGTCGGCTGCGGTCTGATCTGGGCGCTCGCGACGATCCTCACCGGCATGTCCGGCGGACTGTTGACGATGGTCATCGCGCGCTTGCTGCTGGGCTTTGGCGAGGGCGCCACGTTCCCCGGCGCGACCTCGGCGATGTCGCGCTGGGTGGCCAAGGAAAAGCGCGGCTTCGCGCAGGGCATCACGCACTCGGCCGCGCGCATCGGCAATGCGGTGGCGCCGCTGGTGGTGGTCGCGATCATGGTCAATTACGGCTGGCGCGCCGCGTTTTACGCCACCGGCGCGCTGAGCCTGGTGTGGGTGGCTGTCTGGGCGCTGACCTTCCGCGAGCATCCGAAGGATCATCCGCGCATCACGCAGCAGGAACTCGACAGCCTGCCCCCGCCCAAGCCCAAGGCGCCCAAGGTCGCCTGGGCCAAACTCTTCAAGCGCATGATGCCGGTCACCATCGTGTACTTCTGCTACGGCTGGACGCTTTGGCTGTTCCTGAGCTGGATCCCGCAGTATTTCCTGCACAACTACGACCTCAACCTGAAGAAGTCGGCCGTGTTTGCCTCGAGCGTATTCCTGGCCGGCGTGATCGGCGACACGCTGGGCGGCATCGTCACCGACAGAATTCTCGTCAAGACGGGCAACCTGCGGCGCGCGCGCAGCTGGATGGTGTCGATCTGCATGCTGCTCACGCTGATCGTGCTGATCCCGCTGATGTTTACCCACGACCTGGTGATCTCGGCGATGTGCCTGTCGGCCGGGTTCTTCTTCGCGGAAATGACGATCGGGCCGATGTGGGCGATTCCGATGGACATTGCGCCCGAGCATGCCGGCATCGCCTCCGGCATGATGAATACCGGCTCGGCGCTGTCGGCGATTCTCAGTCCGGTGGTCGGCGGCTTCCTGATCGACCGCTTCGGCAACTGGAACCTGCCTTTCGTGACCAGCATGGCGTTGATGGCGCTGGGCGTCGTGCTGGCCTTCCGCATGCAGCCTGAGAGCAGGTTCGATGCCGGCGCCGAGGCCGGCGCGCCAGCGGCCCCGGTGTTGTCGGGCAAATCCTGAGGGCGTGGCGGCGCGATGCCGCCCGAGCCCGCTCAATGCCACATTCCCGGCCGCCGGTGCCGGGAACGCGGTTTTCGCAGTACCGCCGGACTTGATTTATCGCCCCACTGCTTTAGTGTGGCTGCATTCCCGTTCCCTGTTGCAAGGATGTTCATGAGCACTCCCGAGATTCAAGCCCTGGCTGGCCAACTGGCCGCCGCCCATGCCGGCAGATCGACGCTGGCCGAATTGCCGGCGGCCCTGGTGCCGGCCGACGAGGCGGCAGCCTATGCGGTGCAGCTTGCCACCCTGGCCGAGCGCGGTAGCGAGGCGGCCGGCTGGAAGGTCGGCAGCAAGTCGCACGATGGTCCGATCCAGGGCGCGCCGCTGCCGGCCGAGGGCGTGTCGATGAGCCCGGCCACGGTCGAGCGCGGCGCTTTTGGCGTGCTTGGCCTGGAGCTCGAAATCGGCTTCGTGTTCGGCGAGGCTTTCGAGCCTGCGGGGCACCCCTATAGCGACGACGCCGTGATGGCGGGCGTGCAGGGCATGGTCGCGACTATCGAGATCGTCTCCAGCCGCTTCGCCGACTGGCCGCGCACCGACAAGCTTGCGCAACTGGCCGACTTGCAGAACCACGGCGCGTTGATCGTCGGCGAGCCGGTGCCTTACCAGGCGGCGTTTCCGTTTTTGCGTCCGCCGATGCGCTTCTCGCTCGATGGCGCCGATCTGATTCAGGGCACCCCGGCCAATCCGGCCGGCGATCCCCGCCGCCTGCTGCCATGGCTGGTCAATCACTGGACCGGGCTGGGACGGCGTGTCGCGCCCGGCATGGTGGCCACCGCCGGTTCGTACACCGGCATTTATTTCCCGGAACGTCCCGGCGTCTATGTCGGCGAGATCGCCGGTCTGCCGCCGGTCCGGCTGACGATCGCCTGAGCTTTGCCCGATGGGCCAGGCCGGCCCGGACATCCGATTGACTGATTTGCCATGACGCAGAAATTCCCCGACTCGCTGGTCCAGCCGATTCACCTCGTGCCCTCGCGCGGCGCCGCCACGACGCCGCTGGCCGCGCGCCTGCGCCAGGCCCTGCGCGGCGACGTGCTGTTCGATGCCGGCGCAC